>NZ_JAMQJY010000001.1:609028-913542 GCF_023703085.1 Alkalicoccobacillus plakortidis
AAAACATGACAGAACGTCATAATGCAAAAGACATTAGAAGTAATGCTGGTAAAGCGAAAAATGGTGGGCAACCTGAGCCATTAAGTGGATCTAAAAAGGTTAAAAAAGCGAATCACGTCAGTCAGACAAACGGAGAAGGATAACTTTTGTAATCCACCTAGGCAGATAGAATGTCTCTTCAAATCACGCCGCATATAATGTACCAATCCGAATAACAAGGAGGTGCTTTATATGGGTGGATACGAAAAAGGAAATGGTTTCGCGTTAATCGTTGTGCTTTTTATTCTTCTTGTAATCGTTGGCGCTAGCTGGCTTTATTAATTATAAAACAATTGTCAGCTGCATTTAAAAAGAATTGCTGGCACAGAATTGTTTTAGCTATAACAAACAAAAGAGGCTGAGACAGAACTCTTTTAGTTATCTAAAAACCCGAACTATCATGGTTCGGGTTTTTGACGGTTTTTGACCATTAAAAATATGAGAGTGGGGCCTCCGCTCCGGACATACACTCCGCACCCGCGTGGGAGGCCGGTGACCTCTACTCCCACAGAAGTCTACGTGTATGTCCTACGCTAATTTTTGCTCATTTGAAATGGGATTGAGTTACTTAAGGATAAGTAAATTAAAGTTATAGCTTGTACTATTGATTGAAATTGTTCGTCTTTTCATAACATCTGTATGATTATGTCCCAATCTCTAAAGTCCTGGATTTAGTTTAGTACTTCTCTAAAGATTATCCGTTTCATTTCTTTATGTTATGACCAATTTGGTTCATACGTATAAATTGTTATTCCATGGTGTCTCGCTGTGCCACGAAAATTCAGCACATCTTCTGCAGCCATTAAAGACTGCCTAAATACCAGAAAATCCGCTTTATCAATCGCAATGTTGCTTTTTGCACCAGTTCGTAATTCTTCAAGAATGGATTGCGCCTGCTCATTCGTCATTGTCTTCACCTATTTCTATGTTATTCTAAGAATATATTAGTAGAGGATGTGTAATCATGCAACTAACCTATCATGTAAATGCTCCTGTTACAGCAGAAGAAGTGGCAGATGTTTTCAAATCATCTGGAATTATTAGACCGGTTGATGATTTAGATAGAATTGAAAAAATGCTTCAAGCCGCTCAGTTAGTGATCTCCGTTCGAGATGGTGAACAACTAGTTGGAATCGCACGATCATTAACTGACTTTTGTTACTGCTGTTATCTATCAGATTTAGCTGTTTCAAAAAACTATCAGTCTGCAGGCATTGGGAGCGCTTTAATTGAACGAACGAAAAATGAAATAGGCGAGCAGTGTAGCCTTATTCTTTTATCAGCTCCAAGCAGCAATGGACTACTATCCAAAGGTAGGATTTGAATTGGCGAACAATGCTTTTTTTATACGACGTAGCCATTAAGTTGGGTAATTGATTAAAATAATACAGAAAGGGTGACCTGTACATGTCAGATTGGTTTATCTGGTTTATTGTTCTCTGGACTATATTTCTTATCACAATTATGTTTATCGGTGGGTTTTTTATGTTTCGTAAGTTTTTAAAACGTCTTCCAAAAGAAGATGGAAAATCCATTCTTGACTGGCAGGACTATTATATTGAACGAGCTCTTCCACTCTGGGACGAGCCTCAAAAGAAATTATTAAATGAACTTGTTGAACCTGTTCCCGAAATATTTAGAGATATCGCAAAAGGAAAAATTGCAGGAAAGATTAGCGAAATTGCATTAAAAGAAGATGCTTCTAGTATTACAGAGCCTCATATCATCCGTGGATATATTCTAGCAACACCCAAACGCGATCATAAATTTCTTATTAAAACGTTGCAAAAAAAACAAATCGATGTGACACCCTACAAACATTTATTTGAAGCAACTTCATAGATTTATCCTTATATCTGGACATTTTCACATCGTTTATTCTTAATTTGTACATTGTCAATTTGATAAAATATTAGTACTCTTAAACGTAGTTTAGTATAGAAGGGACGTCTTATATGTTGAAAAGTACCTTATATGAAGTCATTGAAAACAAACGCCTGCAACTTCTTAAGGCGTCTCAATCAAATGACCTAAGTTCATCACATGTATTAAAAATCAGCCAAGACTTAGACTTGCTTCTTAACCAATATGACAAAGAGATAAAACGCACCTCTTACAGTTAACTGCTGTAGGGTGCGTTTTTAACTAGTTCGGTATAGCCTCTTTCCCTTTTTGTAGCTCGTACATATTTTTGTACAGACCGCCAAGTGTTAATAATTCCTCATGATTTCCACGCTCTACAACCTCCCCTTGATGGAGGACAAGAATATGATCGGCTTCTTTAATCGTTGACAAGCGATGGGCAATGGCAATGGTTGTCCGGTTTGCCTGCATCCGTTTTAACGCTGTTTGAATTATTTCTTCAGTTTCCGTGTCGATGCTTGCGGTTGCTTCGTCTAGTACTAGAATACTCGGATTATGTGCCATCGTTCTCGCAAAAGATAGTAATTGCTTTTGCCCACTTGATAGAGTTGTCCCTCTCTCCGTTACACCTGTTTGCCATTGATTAGGTAACTCTTTAATAAATGTATCTGCACCAACAAGTGTGCATGCCTCTATTGCCGCACTTTGTGACACTGTTGGACGGTTTAATGTGATATTCGTTTCGATGGTTCCACTATATAAAAACGAGTCCTGGAGTACTAAGCCTAATTTTGAACGGAGCTCTTCATTAGAGCGGTTAGAAATTGACTCACCATCAATCAAAATGTCACCCTCCTCCAACTCATAAAACCTCATTAACAAATTAACAATGGAACTTTTTCCACTACCACTATGTCCAACAAGTGCCAAAGTCTCTCCCTTGTTCACTTTAAAGGAAATATTCTTTAAGATATTGGATTTTTGATCATATGAAAACGTGACATTTCTAAATTCAATACTTCCTTCCGAAATCGGTATATTGCTCTCGCCTTTTTTGGTTGGTGCATATTCGTTATGATCCATCAAGGAGAATACTCGACCAGCAGATACTATCGCTTGCTGGTACATCGAAAGACGCATCATAATTTGATTAACCGGCTCAAAGAAACGGTCCAAGTAATTTACAAACGCATATAAAACACCAATTTCAATTGTTGTTTGTAACGATTGAACACCGAAAAATCCAAGCACAATAACGAGTGCAAGAATTGCCAGAATATCTACCATTGGTCGAAGCAACAATCCATCTACCTTCATTGCTTTTAATCCAGCAGACATATGTGAATCATTAACCTCTGCAAATTCTTTTCGTAGTCGTTTCTCCTGACGAAACATTTGCACAATAGTCATGCCTTGAATCGACTCATTCATCTTTCCATTTAATTGACTAAGTCTACCACTGAGATTCGCATAAAATTTTGCACTCATCGATCTATACACTCTCATTAATAAGAGGATTAAAGGTAAAAAGATCAGACAATAAAGGGCAAGTGTCGCATTTAAATAAAACATCGCAACAAATGTTCCAATTAGAAATAAAAAGTTTTGAACAAACACAGCAAGAACACTCATATAGAGCTCTTTAATAGACTCAGTATCGTTTGTTATTCGAGAAATCAATCCACCCTGGCGTCCTATCAAAAAAAGATAAGCCTAGTTTTTGTACATTTTTAAATACGTCCATACGTAAGGTTTGAATGATTTTTAATGCGATCTCTTGAAACATATAACCTTGAATATAAGAAATAATCACAGCCCCAAAGTGTAAGACAATGTAGGATATTGCAAGCCAAACAAGTGGAGATGTTGGAAATTGTCCAGGTGCAAGGTAGTCATCAATAAAAATTTTCACTAAAATCGGTCCAAGGAGCTCAGCACCAGTTGCCAATCCTAATAACAAAAGAGCAATGGTAATTTTGAATCGATGTGGTTTAATATAACGTAACAATCGAAATAAAATTTGTTTTTGGTCTTTACCTGTTAGAACACGATCCTCATGTTTCACTCATTAGCCCCACCTTTCTCAACCAAATTCTCAAGCTGCTGCTGAGTATACATTCTGCTATACCAACCTTTTGCTTGCATCAGCTCTTGATGATTCCCACATTCAACGATTTCACCAGCACTTAATACGATAATCGTATCAGCATGATAAATCGCGCTGAGTCGGTGTGCTGTTATAATATTGGTTTGATTTTGTCGATGTTCTCTCAGCTGACTCAAAATATGCTCTTCTGTCGCTGCATCTACTGCTGATAAAGAGTCATCCATTATAAGTACTTCGGGATCAACCAATAGAGCCCGAGCAATGGAAATACGTTGCTTTTGCCCACCAGATAAGGTAACCCCGCGCTCCCCTACTAATGTGTC
The DNA here is from genome assembly GCF_023703085.1 of Alkalicoccobacillus plakortidis. Taxonomy (NCBI): domain Bacteria; kingdom Bacillati; phylum Bacillota; class Bacilli; order Caryophanales; family Bacillaceae; genus Shouchella; species Shouchella oshimensis. Next base: position 613,361 of record NZ_JAMQJY010000001.1, read on the forward strand.
ATAGCCTTCTTTAAATGTACTAATGTCTCGGTGAATGCCTGCCAGTTTACAAGCATCTACAATTTGTTCTCTTGTCGCATTTGGTACAGCAAATGCGACATTTTCAGCAATGCTTGCCGAAAACAAAAAGTGCTCCTGTGGAACAATGCCATACATTTCTTTTAAACGAGTAATCTTTAGCTTCTCAATTGACGTATCTCCAATTGTTATGCGGCCATCTGCAAGGTCGTATTCCCTCTGCAACAATCGAAGCATCGTTGTTTTTCCACTTCCTGTTTTTCCGACAATACCTAATGTTTTTCCTTCATAGATATTCAGGTCAATTCCCTTTAGAGCAATTGACGCAGAACCTGGATATTGGAATGTATGAATATTGACTGAAATTGTTCCTGTTGCTTTTTTATCAACTGAATCTGGAAAATCCAAAATTTCATCGTCTTCAGCTAGAAGCTTTTGAATACGATCATAAGAAGCCCGCCCACGCTCCACCGTATTAAAAAACATACCAAGTGCAAGCATTGGCCAAATTAACAGTGATAGGTACACAGTGAAACTTGTTAGTTCACCAATCGTTAGCTCTCCATTAATAACAAACCTAGCACCAAATGCAACGGCAAGAAAATAACATATTCCTACAATTAGTGAAATCGTTGGTGAAAATAACGCATCAATACGAGCAACCTTCATATTTTTTTCACAACATCCAATGATTTTAATCTGAATTCCTCTGTCTCTGCCTCTTCTTGACCAAAGGCTTTTGTTACTCGGACCCCACTGATTACACTTTGAACATTATCATTTAATTCTGAAAATGACCCTTGTGCAACATGAAAACGCTTATGTAATAATCCACCATAATAATTTGTTAATATCGCCATAAGTGGCATCGGTGCTAACGTAATTAATGTCAGTTTCCAATCAATGACTATCGCCATCGTCAACACAACAAAGCCTCCCATTGTAAGGGAGTCAACAATTGTAAGAACCCCTTGACCTGCTGTCATCTGAACAGCACGAACATCATTGGTTCCATGAGCCATCAAATCTCCTGTTCGAAGCCTCTGATAAAATCGACTAGACATCTTTGTAAAGTGTTGATACAACTGATTACGTATAGTTCTAGCCAGCTGGATCGACGCTCCAAAAATCATAATTCTCCAAACATAACGTAATCCATATGTAATAACTCCAACCCCAATAAGTAAAAGAATCCAACCTGTGAGTGAATCGCTCGTTAAAGTAGAGTCATAAATTCCATCAACTACTCGACCAATCACATACGGTGGCACTAGCACCAGTATTGATACTAGAACTAAGACTATTATGCCAATAATATAAGCTTTTTTCTCTTCTTTAAAAAACCACCACAAATCCCGGTAAACTCTCATACACATTCTCCCCTTCAAAGCAGAAAACACCCCATATAGAGGTGCTTGCATCATTTATTTAGTTTGCTGCTTCTGCATCGCTTTCATCATTTGATTAATCTTTTTCTGGGATGGGTTTTGTCCCATTTGCATCATCATCACTCGTAACATTTGCTCGTTAATAGGCGGGTTCTTTTTCAAGTAAGACATCATTGTTTTACGTGCAATAAAGAATCCGATAGCCAATCCCGCAAGTACGGCTACAGTATAACCAATAATATGAATCCACATCTCGGTGAACGTCCTCCTTCAAACTAGATCAAACGTTCGGAACGAATCCGAACATACTCATCTATTATATCGCATAATGAGGCTCTTTAAAAGGACAGCTTTTCAAATTGAATGACTGTTTTGGAAAGCCTGTACTTTTTTTATCGGTCCAAGCCAGCCAAAACGTCGTTGTCCAACGTTTACCGCAAAAAAATACGTATTTAATTCCTTTAGTCGCTCAAAGAGTCTTGTCTCAATTTCCATTTTCCCAAAAGCCATCAAGAGCAGATGGTGATCTCGAAGTTTCACATCAACCCAACTACCGGATGGACTATGCTCCATTCGATACGTAGATACATTTACTTGTTCACTGCTTAAATAATGGTCTTCTTTTGATAAAATTTTCAGTAATTCCTTTGTTGGCAAAGGTTTAGTAATATACTCAACCTGTTTAGTCAGTAAGGGTTTTAGCGTATGATCAGCCTGAAATCGTTCACAAAATAAATTAAAAAGCTTAATTTCTTGCCCGTAATAACGATTCACAATCGCCTCATCTAGCAAATATAATTGATAGCTTCTCATCCTTACCCTCCTGTATTACGGAATTTGTGCTTAGTATACATGCTTCCGCTTAAAAAGGCTGTTTGTTAGTGTCGAACATTTCGTCGAGACTTGTCTAAAACAAAAAAGAGGCAGTCAATTGACTACCTCCATACAAATTCTTATTGAAGCAACGATTTAGCTCGTGCCACAACATTTTCAACTGTAAATCCATACTCAGCTAGAATTTCAGAGCCTTTACCAGATGCGCCAAAGCGGTCAATCGCAAGAATTTGTCCTTCATCTCCAACATAACGGTCCCATCCTAATGAGGAGCCAACTTCAATTCCTAAACGAGCTTTAATATTTTTCGGAATGACGCTGTTTTTGTATTCTTTTGATTGTGCTTCAAAACGATCCAAGCTCGGCATACTTACGACATTTGCAAGAATACCTTCTTTTTCTAGTTCTTTTTTCGCCTCAACAGCTAGTGCAACTTCTGAACCAGAAGCAAGAAGTAGAAGATGTGCTTCTCCATTTGCTTCATCAATCACGTACGCACCTTTTTTTGTTCCTTCGTACGCATTTTCAGCTGTTCCTTCAAGAGTCGGAAGGTTTTGGCGGCTTAATACAAGTGCTGTCGGCTGATCTGTTGATTCTAATGCTAATTTCCATGCAGCTGTTGCTTCATTTCCATCAGCCGGACGAATAATAGAAAGATTCGGCATTGCTCGTAGTGCAGCCAGTTGCTCAACCGGTTCGTGTGTTGGACCATCTTCTCCAACCGCGATACTGTCATGAGTGAACACATACGTAACAGGAAGTCCCATTAATGCAGCTAATCGGATAGCCGGACGTAGGTAGTCAGAGAAAACAAAGAATGTTCCTCCAAATACTTTTAATCCGCCATGTAACGCCATTCCATTAAGTGCTGCTCCCATTGCAAACTCACGTACACCAAACCAAATGTTACGACCATCGTACTGGTCACGACTGAAGTTATCTTGGCCTTTTAACGTTGTGTTGTTAGAACAGCTAAGTCAGCAGAACCACCAAATAATTGTGGTACGTTTTTAGCAAATGCATTTAATGCTTGTCCCGCAGATGCACGACTTGCCACACTTGTACCCACTTCATGAACGGGTGCATCTTTGTCCCAAGCCTTCAGGTAGTTTTCCAGCGATCGCTAGTTCATACTCTTTAGCAAGCTCTGGGAACTCAGCCTTGTAGCTTTCAAATAATTGATTCCATTCTTTTTCTTTATCAGCGCCTTCTTCAACCACACGAGCAAACAATTCAGCCGCTTCGCTAGGAATATAAAAATCGCCTTCGTAGTCCCATTTATATGCTTCTTTTGTTAATTTCACTTCATCGGCACCCAGTGGTGAACCATGAGAAGCAGATTTTCCTGATTTATTTGGTGAACCAAAACCAATTGTCGTTTTCACTTCAATTAAAGTTGGACGATCATCAGCCTTAGCCGATTCAATGGCTTCAGAAATCTCTGTCACATCATTTCCATCTTCCACACGAATCACTTGCAAGCCGTATGCTTTGTAACGATCTTCTACACTCTCTGAGAAAGAATGATGTAGATCTCCATCTAATGAAATATCATTAGAATCATACAGCACAATTAAACGGCCTAACTTCAGATGACCTGCAAGTGAAGCAGCTTCAGCCGAAATCCCTTCCATTAAGTCACCATCACCACAAATACTATAAGTGAAATGGTCGACAACTGGGAAATTTGATTTGTTATAAGTAGCTGCAAGATGTCTTTCAGCCATTGCCATACCAACTGCCATTGCAACACCTTGTCCAAGTGGGCCAGTTGTTGCTTCTACGCCTGGTGTATGACCATACTCAGGATGTCCAGGTGTGCGACTTCCTAGCTGTCTGAACTGTTGAAGATCCTTTAAGCCTAAATCATAACCTGTAAGGTGCAAGAGGCTATATAAAAGCATCGAGCCGTGGCCAGCAGACAAGACAAAACGGTCTCTGTTACTCCACTCTGGATTACCAGGATTATGATTCATAAATTTTGTCCATAAAGCAAAAGCCATTGGTGCAGCTCCCATCGGCATTCCTGGGTGACCCGAATTGGCTTTCTCAACACTATCAATAGACAATGTGCGAATCGTATTTATTGCAATATTTTCAGCATTTGTAGACATATGTATGTTCATCCTCCCGTAGATCATTATTTTCTTTTTTCTCCCTCATCATATACAATCTACATCAATTTCACAAGGTCAGACAACTATCAATAATAACAAAAAAAAGAACTAGTCTAAAAGCTAGTCCTTAATGAGTATTCCCGTTATTACGTTTTTTACTTTCCTTAAGTGCCTCAGGGGTCACATCCGTGCCTTCTTCATCAACAACCGTGACAGAATGTAACTGGTTTTTAAATGAATTTCTAAACCCTTTTAGATATTCCGCACGTAATTCTTTTTGTTCTTTTGCTTCTGAAAGTGTTAAGCCACTCTCCTTCGCCTTTTTAGCTAGTTGATTAATCCTGTTTAATTTATCTTGATGAAGCATCATAAACACTCACTTTCCTGAACATATCTTATGAGTGGTATGTTACCATGACTAATCGCAACCGGCAAATTCAATGCCTAATTCTTCTCATCTAGTTCGCGCTTTTGATTCTTCATATATTCCTGATATCTTCTATGAACGGTCGCTTTTGATAAGTTATACCCAAGCCCTTTTAATGTTGCAGAAATATCATAAAAAGCTAAGCCACGTTCCCGCAGACGGATAATCTCCTGAAGTGGGACATCTAGACGGTCTCTTCCTCCACCACCTAAACTGGAGAAATTTTGCTCAGGATGATAGCCTTCAGCCATCGCACGTCTCATTCCTCTTCTTATTTTAAGATTATGAAGCTTCCTTTGATATTCCTCAACAATTGAGACGATACTTAAAACCATTTCATCAGCTTCAGATAGTTGCATGCGGTCCTTATCTTGCAATGTATAAACCTGTATACCATATTTCTTTAGCTGATAAAGAAGAGCCATTCTGGCATGTCCTCTTGCTAGTCGTGTTTCATCTTGAATCACAAGGCAATCAAACGCCTTCTCTTTTGCTAAATCGAGAATCGTTAATAGTTCTTCTCGATCTATTTCATACCCACTTGCTTTTTCCTTTATTGACTTAACGAGAGTCCAAGCCCTTTTCTTCAACCATTAATGATAACTCTTGATGCTGTCTTTCAAGCGATGTTTGTTGTTCTTCTTTCTCCGTGCTTACCCTGCTGTAAATGATTACTCTATTCGTTGTCTGCACCATTAGTTCGTTCTCCACTGTTAAATTTATACGCATAATCTTGATTGCTTGTTCCATTGATTTGACCATTATCATATTCAGAATCTACAAACTGTTCTTGCTCTTGTTTCTGATCTTCTATGCCATCCACAAACTGATCATCACCAAATGAACCTGGAAGTAAAATTGTCAAATACATAAGACATAACGTACATACGGCTGCTCCAAGTAAAAAGAATTCCTGTCCTGTCCATTTCTTACTCATAACGCTCACCTCTTATAGAATGTTTGTTCGCCTTTTATATTAAAGGGAACATCCGTTTGTGTCAACATTTAATTTAGAACTTATGTTTGCGTTACATATGTTCGTATGGTACGATTTATCTATAAAGGAAACGTAAGAGGAGTGTACTGGTATGACAAAGCTTTCAAGACGTCAGGAAGAGATTCTTGGTTTTATAAAAGTAGAAGTCCGAAAAAAAGGCTATCCGCCATCCGTTCGTGAAATTGGAGAAGCTGTTGGGTTAGCATCTAGCTCTACGGTACATGGGCATTTATCAAGACTTGAAAAAAAGGGCTACATTCGTCGAGATCCCACTAAACCTAGAGCAATTGAAGTATTAGACCTTGAAGATATGCTAGCAGAAAACGAATCCCCAAAACGACAAGCAAGCTATGCACCAATTATCGGTAAAGTAACAGCCGGTCTTCCTATTACAGCAGTCGAGAATATAGAAGACTACTTACCTCTTCCTGAACATATGTCGGCTGATGAGAATACATATGTGTTAGTAATTGAAGGGGAAAGTATGATTGAGGCTGGCATCTACGACGGTGATATGGTCATTGTTCGTCAACAACAAACAGCAAACAACGGTGACATCATTGTTGCGATGACCGAGGACAACGAAGCAACAGTAAAACGCTTTTTTAAAGAAAAAGATCGTATTAGGCTCCAACCAGAGAATGCTTCAATGGATCCAATTATCTTATCTTCTGTGACGATCCTTGGAAAAGTCATTGGTGTATTCCGTACCATTCATTAAAAGTTGACAGTGAGACACCTCAAACATTAGATGTTTGAGGTGTTTTTATGTTTACTCATTTCTAGAGACTAATTCATGTATCTGCTCAATTTACGGTACGTGAAATTTAATGAATGAGAGTAATGTTATTCGGTTGGCGTTCCATATATACAACAAGTGTTTTCTATAGTACCTTGACTACCTGGGGCAAATCCACCTGCAGTTGCTAAGTCCTTGGAATTGAAAAGGATTCTAATAGGATACAAAGGGATGCAGACTGTAACAGGAATGTGTAAAGAATTTTTCATTTTTCATAGAAACGCGGAGAAATGGTTGAGAGTTGAGATAAAACATATATATCGACTTTTTATCTGTCTTTAGTGCTACTCTATTGATTTGCTCGGGGGCATCTTTTCATATGGTGCTCTATCGTTTCACTTTTGCCTTCTATCGTTTCAATCGGTGCTCCATCGTTTCAATTTGGTCTTCTATCGTTTCAATTGGTGCTCCATCGTTTCAATTTAGTCTTCTATCGTTTCAATCGGTACTCCATCGTTTCACTTTGGTCTTCTATCGTTTCAATCGGTACTCCATCGCTCCACTTTCCCCGAAACCACAGTCAAATCCCCAGCGTATATACACTGGGGGTAGCTTCTATCCTTTTACTCCGGTTAAGGCGATTCCTTCAATGATTTGGCGTTGGGCAAAAATGTAGATGACTAGAACAGGAATGACGGAGATTGTTGCTCCAGCCATCATTAATGGCCAGTCGGTTACGTATAAGCCTTTAAATGTTGCGAGTAATAGTGGCACCGTATAAAGGTTTTGATCACTCAAAAAGACGAGTGGTTGGATAAAGTTATTCCAAATTCCGATAAATGAAAAGATACCGAACGCAGCTAGTGCCGGGCGAACTAATGGCAAAATGATTTTCCAATAAATATATAGTGGGTTTGCTCCATCCATTACCGCTGCTTCTTCCATTTCTTTTGGGATACCCATGATAAATTGTCTTAGAAGAAAAACACCAAATGCATTAAACAGTGCGTTTGGTACAAGGATCGATAAATGACTGTTTACCCAGTTAATACTGTCCATAATAATATACAAAGGAATTAACGTCACTTGCATCGGCACCATCATTGTTGCCAAAAAGGCGATAAAGAGAAATCGTGAGCCTGGGAACTTAATTTTTGCAAAGGCATAGGCTGCCATCGAGCAAGTGAGTAATTGACTAAATACAACAACAAATGAGATATAGAAGCTATTAAAATATGCGCGACCAAATGGCATCGCATTTAGTGAATCCGTAATATTACTCCACATAAATGGATCTGGAATCCACACTGGAGGTACGGCAAATATCTGTTCAAATGATTTTAAGCTGCTTAATGCCATCCAAATAAAAGGGCCAGCCATGATAAGTGAACCCAATATGAGCGCAAAGTGTAGGGCAATTTTTGATGGTCTTAACTGAGATCCAGTCGCTGGTTTTAGCTTTCCTGGCTGTTTTTGACGTAGTGGTGTCCTACTTTCCTCCATCTTCATAATGCACCCACCTTCTTGAAACTGAGAATTGGATTAGCGTAAAAATTAAGATGATCACAAACAGGACCATAGCGGAAGCTGTACTTGGTCCAAAGGCAGAACGACCAAATGCAGTTTCATAAATGTGATACACAAGGGTATAACTTGCTTTACCTGGCCCACCTTGTGTCATGACGTATGCCTGATCAAATACTTGAAACGAACCAATAACGGACATAATGGCGACAAAAAAAGTTGTTGGTGATAGTAGTGGAAAAGTAATATGCAGAAATTTTTGGATGGATGTTGCTCCATCGATGTCTGCCGCTTCATAATAACTTCTAGAGATGCCTTGAAGCCCGGCCAAAAATATAACCATATTGGTCCCAAGACCCCACCAAATACTTAATCCTGCGATCGAGGGAAGGACTAGACTACGGTTTGTTAACCAGTTTGGTCCATCAATACCTATCATCGCTAAAAGCTGATTAATAAGTCCAATGTCACCATTTAATAACCACATCCAGATTACCCCAATGGAGACGGAGCTCGTAACAACAGGCATAAAGAAAAAGACTCGATAGACGGTTTTTCCTTTGACTTTGTTTAAGGCTAATGCAACTAACAGAGCTAGAGCAATACCAAGTGGGATCACTAATACAGAATAGTAAGCAGTGTTTACAAGAGCGGTGATAAAATTATCATCTCGGAACTGACCAATGTAGTTAGCTAAACCGACAAATTCACGCTCACCAAAGCCGTCCCACTTCATAAAACTTAGTCCAAAAGCAAATCCCAAAGGAAGAATCGAAAAGGCCAGCATGCCTATTAGTTGTGGGGCAATAAAAAAATACCCCCACCATTTTCGCTTAGAATCATTCATCAGTGGTTCCTCCTATTAACATGATCATTTGTAAAAGGAGCCAGAGCAATCACGCTGACTCCTCCGTGCTTTTTTATGATTCTTCAAGCATTTCTCTAGCAACATCAGCAGCCTTATCAATTGCTTCTTCTGGAGTTAGATCCCCAAGTAACATCACTTCATAAATGTCTTCAAGTTCTTTGTTTAATCCAGGCGCGGTAAATTCATAGCCAACTACTCGCCCGGTCTGTCGTGCGTCTAACAAGTATGAACCATGCTCTGGTTTATCTTGATTCACAACAACTTCATCAATGCCTTCAACGGATGGGACGGCATTCCCTTCACCATCTAATCTCGTTTCCTGTCCTAATTGAGAGGTGTAGAATGAGACAAATTCTTTGGCTTCTTCTACATGATCCCCTTTGGCATTCGCGCTCATGTAAGCGGTTGCAATATTAACGCTAGGTATTTCTTCATCTGTGTTTGTTGGCCATGGAATATAATCAAAATCAATGCTTGTTTCTAAAAACATAGGAGTTAACCATCGTCCAGCTGCTACCATTCCTACTTGGTTGGACATAAACATCGCGTCCATTCCTTGACCTTCAGGTAGTGTGCCGGCGAAGATAAAGTTTTTCTCACTAACCATTCGCTCTACAAATTCAAACGCTTCAAGTGTCAAATCGTTCTCATCAGCAACGATCTGGTTATCCTCTTCAAATAATCCACCGTTTGCCCATACCCAATTAATGATATTTCCGTGCCCGCCCTCTTGTACAAAGCCATATTTTCCGGCATCACGTAGTTCGGAAGTTACCTCTTCCATCGCTTCCCAATTCCAGTTACCTTCATCAAAATACTCTTGAGGCGACTTGATCCCCGCTTCTTCAAACATACCTTTGTTGTAATACATCAAAAATGGATTACAATCAACAGGCAGTCCATAGATTTGATCATCTTTTTGTGACGCCCCCCATAACCCGTCGGCAAACTCATCTGCTTTTACATGAGACGCGTCAGAGTTTAAAAAGTCATTTAACGGCTCGATCGTTCCATTTGAAATCAAAGTAGAAATATCCTCTGCCCCTACATAAAATAAATCTGGCGCCTGCCCACCTTGAAGCCTCGTGGTTAGCGTTTGAAAATAATTGTCATTCGGGATTCCTGTCAGGTCCACCTCGACGGTATCACTTTGTTCATTAAATGCATCTACAGCACGTTGATAAACCTTTAACTCTGCAGGGTTGCCCCATGCAGAGAAGGTTAATTCTACCTTGCCATCACCCGATGACCCTGAGCTTGAGCATGCACTCAGGGCGATTAAACCAACTGCCATTCCTCCTAGCACTAACACACCAGACCTTTTTTTCATGATGTACTCCCCCAAAATTTATTTTGTCCATCATTGGTACTTTGGTAAGTAGTCCCCATGAGCCTCTATTAGTTCATCACACATCGAAACAATATCATCAATAGATAACTCCGCTTTTGTATGTGGATCAAGTAAGGCGGCTTGGTAAATGTAATCTCGTTTTTTTGTGACTGCAGCTTCAATGGTTAGGAGCTGCGAGTGAATATTTGTATGGTTTAAACCAGCAAGTTGAAGTGGCAACTCGCCAACAAAGGTCGGAGTGATACCACTACGATCTGCAATACAAGGAACTTCTACCGTTGCTTTTGTTGGTAGATTAGTGATTAGGTTTCCAGTATTAAGTACGTTCCCACCGAATTTAAATACTTGATTAGTTTCAATCGCTTCGATAATCTGTGAACCATATTCCTTTGAACGTGTATGTGTAACACCTTCTGATGTGAGTGTTTTTTGAACCTTTTCCCAATTTGCGATTTGTTCTTCACAACGTCGCGGATATTCATCAAGTGGGATATTTAATTGCTCAATCAACTCAGGATAGTTTGACTTGATAAAGTATGGATGATACTCTGCGTTGTGTTCAGATGATTCGGTTACATAATAACCAAAGTGCTCCATTAATTTAAAACGAACCATATCGTGATGGCGCTCCTGTTGCTTTTCTAATGCTTTTCTTTTGATTTCAGGATAGAGATCTACTCCATCTTGTTTGACCTCGAGCAACCATGCCATATGGTTAATGCCTGCTATTTTTTCCTCGATCCGAGAATGGTCCATTCCTAGATTTTTAAATAGCTCTTTTGTGCACGCTTGAACACTGTGACATAGTCCTACAGACTTTACGCCGGAATGCTGTTGCAAGGCTCCCATAAGAGTGGCCATTGGATTGGTATAATTCATAAACAACGCATCAGGTGCAACATCCTCAATATCTCTCGCAAAATCTAACATGACTGGTATCGTTCTCAACGAGCGAAAAATTCCACCTATTCCAACGGTGTCTGCAATAGTCTGACGTAATCCATATTTCTTTGGAATCTCAAAATCAATCACCGTACTTGGTTTGTAGCCACCTACTTGAATAGCATTGAATACATATTTGGCACCTTGTAACGCTTGCTTGCGATCTTGATACGAGCGAATCGTAACATCTGCATCAAGTGCCTCTGCCAACTGTGTTAATAAGTTTTGTGATTCACTCATTCGTTTCTCATCAATATCATACAAAGCAAATTCAAATCCCTGTAGAGCTGGTACTAACATACAATCACCAAGAACATTTTTTACAAATACAGTACTACCTGCCCCAATAAACGTAATTTTAGACATTAATTATACCTCCATCATCATTTCGTTCTGTTAAGAAAAACAAATTATTGCTATACTAGCTATAAAATCATCATACAATGAAAACGCTTTCTTATATACGGTAATTAAATCTGTATGTAGGGTAAATTAGTTGCAACTGCATTCCATTTTCTCATTATAAATTGTTTTAATGGAGGTTAGGTTTATGCTAAATAAGAAGGACCTGCTCATGAATCAAATGTACGAATTTGATTTTAATCAATTAAACCACTTACCATCAGTGTTGCTAACAAACGTTGGCTTGGGAAACTCGTTCTGAGACTACCTATGATTACCATGGTCTCACCAGAAAGCACGATCATGGATTTTTAATTTTTCAATATACATTGTCAGGAGTAGGTTGTCTTGAGTATGGTGGGAAACAGTACCGTCTGCAAGCAGGCGATGCCTTTTTTGTGTCTGTGCCAAGTGATCACCGATATTACGTTCCGAGTAATGAAGAGCCGTGGGAATTTGTCTTTTTAACATTAGGGGGGCATGAAGCCGAGAAAATTTGGAGAAATATTGTGTCGGTAAAAGGACCGGTTACTTCAATTGGTCGAAACGAACCGATCATTAAGCTGTTGTTTTCAACGATTGAGGAAACGATGTCTGATCGCTTAGAGGATCCGTTCCAGGCTTCTTTACATGGTTATCAGTTTCTACTTGCTTGCATGAAGCATTTTTTATGTTATCGTGAACCAGAAACAGAACCTCACAGCTTTAGGCAGGCGATACGTTTTATCGAAGAGAACTACCATCAACCAATTTCACTAGAAGATATTGCAGAAAGTGTCCATTTATCACGCTATGCCCTACTTAGACTATTTAAACAACATGCGCAAACTACTCCTATCCAGCATCTCAATCAACTACGGATACAGCATGCATGCCGAATGTTAACGTATACAAATAAACCAATTAAGGATATTGCAGTTGAGATCGGTTATGCCAATGCGAATTATTTTAATAAAGCCTTTCGAAAAGCAATGGGCATGTCGGTTGGCACGTATAGGACGAATAATCGATAGGAACTCGGTGATTGGAAAGTCAGCTCAGCCATAAAAAGCCTCTTTGGAATGGATCCCGAGGCTTTTTCTGTCTAATTTTATATAGAGATCTTTAAATCCTTCACGTATTGAGCTGTTCCGCTAATGGCAATGGATAGCCCGGCTTCTTTCCTAGTCACATGTACGTGTACACGACCGTTTTTGCCGATCTCCTGTCCTTGTTCCACCATTAACTCATAAGGCTCATCGCCAGGTTTTATATACGTTGCGTAATAAGCACCCATTACCCCTGAAGCAGTTCCCGTTACAGCATCTTCAATGGTGCCAGAATACGGGAGGAAAAATGCCTAGCATGCATCTGTGCGTTTCGGTCAATGCTTTCCAAGCAAAATGGATGAATGGACACACGTGGCATATCCTCTAGTACATCTGGAAACTGGTTCTGTTGCGGTTGCATCCGTAAAAATGCGTCAAGTGACTTAATTGGAAGTAATAATGTCCAAATTCCCGTGCTTCCGTAAACAATCGGAAAACGTTCATCGATGTCCTCTTCTGTTAATCCAATGGCTCTCATAAGCAAGTGTTTATCCCCGTTAAATGGATGAAATTCAGGTCTTGCATGTTGCATTCGACATAAATGCTCACCCATCTGTATAGGCAAGATCCCTGCTTTTGTTTCGATTGTAAAAGTATCTGTCTTTGGAAGCAGCCCCTTATCCTGTAAAGCAAAACAAACAGCCATTGTTGCGTGTCCACATACATTCATCTCATGACCTGGTGTAAAATAACGAATCCCAAAATCTGCAGTTTTTGAATCGACGACAAAAGATGTCTCATTAAATCCGACTTGTTGTGCAATGTGCTGCATATCCTCATCCGTTAAAGAATCAGTATCAAGCACCACTCCAGCAGGATTACCTTTGTTTACTTCCATACTAAAAACATCCCAATGCAACACGCGTATCGATTTCATATAAGACCACCTATTCCTTAGAATGAATTGGTCCTGGCAATTCTAACTGATAAAACGCCAAATCCAAGCCATTTATCAAATTTATATCCTGCCTTCTTAATTGTGCCAGCATGTGTGAAACCAAAACGAGTATGTACAGCAATGCTATTAGTGTTTACTGCATCAATTCCTGCAACTAATGTCGCGTACCCTTCTTTTTTGGCAACGTCGATTAGATCACTTAACAACTTACTGCCAATGCCTTTTTTACGATAGTCACTATGTACATAAATCGAATGTTCAACTGTGTATTGATAAGCAGCATGTGGCCTGAAGGAACCAAAGGTCGCAAAGCCATAAATGATTCCATCCTCTTCGCCCTCAAATACTAAAACCGGGAATCCTGCCGTTTTCTTATCATCATACCACTGCTTCATCATCTCAAATGTATAAGCCGAATAATGATAAACGGCAGTAGTGTGTAAAATAGCCTCGTTATAAATCTCTAAAATCGCCTGTATATCTTTTTCCTCTGCAGATCTAATCATTCATTTACACTCCTTTATAAATAGGTGACATACGTTGTTTAATCCATTAACTCTGCTAAAACTGATTTAACTGAATTTGCTGTTCGAATATCACTAGCCAACATGCCATCCAATGCGATCGCTTTTGCGGCAATTTTAGCAGATACACCACTTATAATGAGTTCAGTGCCTAGTAACTTAAGTACGTCTCTTAATTTAATTAAATCTCTTAAAACCAAGTCATTAAAAGTTGTTAAGCCCGACAAATCAACAATAAGTGTAGTCATTTTCAGTTTTACTACTTGGGTTGTAGAAATATCAAAAATACGACTAAAACGCTCTTCATTCATCTCGCCGATTAATGGCAAAACAGCTATGTCTTTTACTAGCGGAACAATTGGACAAGCGAGTGACTTAATTTCTAAAAGAGACCGCTCATAACTTTCTTCCACCTCTCTTCTATAAGACACATCTTTTTGCACGCCAATAAAATATGATTTGTCTTCATCATCCATATGTAAACAATCAACTGATAAATTGTTCCAAAATGGTGTACCGTCTTTTTTATAGTTTAATAATTCCACAGTCACTGACTGCTGTTTTTTTATCGCATTTCTAAGTTTAGCTACTTCATCAGCATCAGTATTCTCACCCTGTAAAAAGCGGCAATTATGGCCGATAATTTCTTTTGGCTCATAACCCGTCATCTCAAAAAAACCTTGATTCGCATAAATGATTGGATTATCTTCTTGGTTTGGATCTGTAATAATGATACCTGCTCGTGTATGATTTAGTGCCTTAATCAAAAGCTTCTGATTTGCAAAGATCCTTTCCATGTAAACCCTCCGACGACATGTATTGAGTTACCATGTTATCATACCAAAATACGATTTGAATGAGAATGGTGGTCCTTTCCAGTGGTTTGATAGAGGGCACTTAAATAGAATAAAATTACATCAAGAGATTTATGTAGTTTAGGAAGAGATTTATGTAGTTTAGGAAGATGGATTGACTGTTAAGTCAGAAACTTCGGGGGTTAGCAAGACCGATTGGCGCTCCAGTCAGAACTTTAGAGGGTTACCAAGACGGATTGGCGCTCCAGTCAGAACCTTAGAGAGTTACCAAGACGGATTGGCGCTCCAGTCAGAACTTTAGAGGGTTACCAAGACGGATTGGCGCTCCAGTCAGAACTTTAGAGGGTTACCAAGACGGATTGGCGCTCCAGTCAGAACTTTAGAGGGTTACCAAGACGGATTGGCGCTCCAGTCAGAACTTTAGAGGGTTACCAAGAGAAACTTTGAAGGATCAAGAGGAGAAGTATTTTAGCAAGATTCACAAATTCTTTAGGCTACCTACTTCCCATTAAACGTTCTCCATGATGAGATAAAAACAACAATTAAACCAATTATCGCCACTCCAATTAATGATAGATGTAGTAGATTCATTTAAAATCCCCTTTCATATGATTGAAATAAGTTAATAGAAAAAATAATATCTTACATCGACATTAAATTATAAATTCCTGCACTTAAAGGTAATGTAAAAGTTAGCAGACCTAACATGAAATAGCCTACTTTGTGCGTCCATTTTTCTTCCTGCCATACGGCGATAATGGTGATCGTTAAAAATAGTAAACCTACATACAAAAATAAAACTGTTTCTGCAGACCCGGTAAGTGGGTGAGTGAAACTTTCAATTAAATACCACACCAGAAAAATCAACGCGAAGAATCGAGCTGTTTTATACAACCTAACACCCCCACCACTTTTATAACATATTAAGTACTATTTTCCTAGAAGGTTTGTGTACATTGTGCATTTAATAAGATTTCACGCACCTAATATACTTTCTATCCTTTCTATTTCAGTGCCTCCAAAAAACAAATGTCTTTTTTTGTCGAATGTGTAACAAAAACAAAAGACCGTGTTATAGTATGAAAGAACTATTACTTTTTGCGGAGGTATTTACTATGAATAATGTACTATTAAAAAGAGATCTAACTGGTGAACAACTTTCTATTGTCCAGTCTGAGTTAGATAAAAAGTCTAAAAGCAAGGTCATAATGTATCTATTGTGGTGGTTTACCGGTGGAGTTGGTGGACATCGTTATTATTTAGGTGATGTTGGTTATGCGATTGGAATGACTCTAACATTAGGTGGATTTGGTTTCTGGGCACTTATAGATGTATTTTTCATTGGAAAAAGATTAGAAAAGAAAACAGAGATTCTTGAAAGAGATATCATTGAAAATGTTAAAAATTATACAACTTCAAAAATAGCAAATTAAAAAGAACCATTTTTTGGTTCTTTTTTTTATTGAAATTATCTATATCTAAAGTGTTGAGCGGTCTAAATAATACGTTTCTAATTATTGATCTCTTTCCCTTAAACGGAGTTGTATTTTAAACTAATTTAGCTTGATGAAAAAAATGAGATAAATTCTTAGTTTAGTCTTACTGTGACAAAACTCAGGTGAACCAACTTACTTTTTAAGCTTTAATATAACAATAATGATAACGATCCAAAGTATAAGTGAGATAGGTATCGCATATATCAAACCTTTAAACAAGCCGCCTTTTTCTCTAACTGTAACCGCCTCCGACAAATATCTATACTGTTTTATCGGAAACATGAACACTATATTTAAATTAAATAAAACAATTAACAAGTGGCATTCCTTCATGTATTAGATTAGATTTACTTTTATTCCAAGTATAGTGATTTCAAAAGTTTAAGCCGACTAAATTAGAAGTTGCCTCCTTACATCTTTCAAATAGAATCTTTTCCTTTTTTACATTTAGATAAGGAATTAGGGACACATCGGGGGACATTTAATCTTACCCCTTCTAATATATTCAAAATCCTAAAATACAAATAAAACCCCAACACCCAAGGCGTCAGGGGTCTCACTTATTAATAAGTCTCTAAATATTGATCTCTTTCCCACGGGTGTACTTGCGTACGGAACATGTCCCACTCGATTTCTTTTGCTTCGATAAAGTGCTCAACTGCGTGCTCGCCTAGAGCATCAACGATCACTTCGTCGGTTACAAGTTTGTTTAGAGCGTCTTTTAATGTTGCTGGAAGGTCATTGATTCCTTCTTCAATACGCTCTTCTTTGCTCATCACATAGATGTTGCGGTCTGTTGCTTCTGGTGGAGTCATTTTGTTTTTGACTCCGTCTAGTCCAGCTGCAAGCATTGCTGCAATAGCTAGGTATGGGTTAGCTGCTGGGTCTGGGCTACGTACTTCAATACGTGTGCTGATACCACGTGATGAAGGGATACGGATTAATGGTGAGCGATTACGCATCGACCATGCCACGTAAACTGGTGCTTCATATCCAGGTACTAAACGCTTATACGAGTTTACAATTGGATTCGTTAGGGCTGTGAATGCTTCTGCGTGTTTAAGAATTCCTGCAAGGAACTGCATAGCTGTTCTACTTAGCTGAGACTCCGTATTTTCGTCGAAGAACACATTGCCTTTTTCATTAAATAGTGACATGTTGCAGTGCATACCTGATCCATTCACACCAAATAGTGGTTTAGGCATAAAGGTTGCATGCAGTCCGTGCTTACGAGCAATCGTTTTAACAACTAGCTTAAATGTTTGGATATTATCACACGTTGTGATGGCATCCGCATATTTAAAGTCAATTTCATGTTGTCCTGGAGCTACTTCGTGGTGAGATGCTTCAATTTCAAAGCCCATGTCTTCAAGCTCAAGCACGATATCACGACGGCAGTTTTCACCTAGATCTGTTGGAGCTAAGTCAAAGTATCCACCTTTATCATTTAACTCAAGGGTAGGTTCCCCTTTTTCATCATTCTTAAATAGGAAGAATTCAGGCTCTGGTCCAATGTTAAAGTCCGTGAAGCCAAGCTCTTCTGCTTGCTTAAGAACACGCTTTAAGATTCCACGTGGATCGCCTTCAAATGGAGTAGGTTCTTCACCTGGTTTACCTGGTTGGTAAATATCACAAATCAAACGTGCTACTTTCCCTTTTTCAGGTGTCCACGGGAAGACAACCCATGTATCTAAGTCTGGATATAGATACATATCTGATTCTTCAATACGAACAAAACCCTCGATTGATGAACCATCAAACATCATCTTGTTGTCTAATGCTTTTGGAAGCTGATCAATTGGAATCTCAACGTTCTTAATGGTTCCTTGCAGATCAGTGAACTGCAAACGGATAAAACGAACGTTGTCCTCTTGAGCAATGCGTGTAATGTCTTCTTTTGAATATGATGACATAGTATGTACCTCTCCTTTATTCGAATGGATTTATAGGAAGAACATCTGCTTAAGGCATAGTTCGACTTATTTTTATATTTTACTATTTATATTCCCTATCTCTCATCCTACTAAACGTCTGTCCAATCGTCAAATTCTGAATCTTCTAGTTTTTTGTAGGGTTTATTGCATCTAATGCTTGCATCACTGCGATCTTCACATGCTCGTAGGTTAATCCGCCTTGAACATATGCTGTGTAAGGTGGACGGATTGGACCATCCGCAGTTAATTCAATACTAGCCCCTTGTATAAAAGTACCAGCTGCCATAATCACATCGTCACTGTAACCTGGCATAAATCCAGGTTGTGGCGTTACATGTGCATTAATGGGTGAGGCTGCTTGAATTGCCTGACAAAATGTAATCATAGCTTCTGCATTCGGAAAATGCACCGCTTGAATCAGGTCTGTCCGTGTTTGATTCCACGCCGGTGTTGAATGGTAACCTGCAAGTTCCAACATGGCCGCTGTAAAAATCGCTCCTTTTAAAGATTGAGAGACTACATGCGGGGCGAGGAAAAAGCCCTGATACATCTCAAGCAAGCTGTATAAGCTTGCGCCTCCTTCTGCACCTATACCTGGAGCAGCTAAACGATAGGAGGCGAGCTCAACATATTCTGCTTTGCCCGCAAGGTAACCACCTGTTTTTACAAGGCCACCACCTGGATTTTTAATGAGTGATCCTGCGATTAAATCAGCGCCAACATGGCAGGGTTCCAATTCTTCGACAAATTCTCCGTAACAATTATCAACAAAAATGACGACATCTTCTTTGATACTGCGAACATACTGAATCATGTCTTCTAGTTCTTTAATCGTGAAGGATGGTCTGTTCGCATAACCACAAGAGCGTTGGATACCAATCATCTTTGTATTTGGATGAATAGCGTCTCTCACAGCTTGCTTATCTACTTGCCCGTCATCTAATAAAGGAATCGATTGATAGCTAATTCCAAACTCCTTTAATGATCCTTTTCCATTGCCACGTATTCCGACAATTTCTTCAAGTGTGTCATAAGGTGCACCAGTAATGTAGACTAATTCATCCTCTGGACGTAATACGCCAAATAATGCCGTCGCGATGGCATGTGTGCCTGAAATGATTTGTGGTCGAACAAGTGCCGCTTCTGCTCCAAAAACGTCTGCATACACTTTTTCTAACGTATCACGTCCCGCGTCATCATAGCCATATCCCGTAGAAGGAGTAAAATGAAAATCTGAAACCTGATGCTTTTTAAACGATTCCATCACTCTAAATTGGTTGTGAAGTGCAACCTCTTCAATTTGTTGATGCATGTGTTTAATTTGTTGCTCTGCTTTTGCAGCAAGAGTTTGTATATACTCTGGGTTCTGTAGATTCATGAAGTTCTACTCCTGTTCTTGTTCACTTGCTTGTAATACGGTGGCTAGTGGGCTATCTGATTTCACAAAACCTGATGCGTTATAGCCATTTTTGTCTTCATCCCACTCAAGACTTGTGACAATTGTATTGGTTTTAATTGTCGATAGTAACTTGCCATTAGACGGTTCAATCTCAACTTGATAGGCAAGCATTTTTTTAATTAATTCACGCTCAATTTGACCAGACAATAAATCTACATCCTCCGGCTTATAGGCACTCATCTCAACAGATGGGTAGCTGTGATCTGGATAAAACGCACCAGTTCTTTTTTCTTCTTTATTATATATGAGTAGCTGCGGGATATGGCCTACATCCAACTCTTTGATTAGTTCTTGTACGGTGTGTTGATGTTGCTCGTATTCATCATGTGAGCTATCCACTACGTGTAGAATCAAGTCAGCTTCTGCTAATTCTTCTAATGTCGACCTGAACGCTGCAATAAGTGATGTTGGCAGATCGCGTATAAAACCTACTGTGTCAGACAAAATGACCTCTAAACCGGATGGCAGACGAAATTGTCTTGTTGTTGGATCAAGCGTTGCAAACAGCATGTCCTCTTCTAAAATAGCAGACTCTGTTAAGCGATTAAGCAATGTCGATTTTCCGGCATTTGTATAACCTACAAGAGCAATTTGAATCACATGATTGTGCTTACGACGCTCGCGATAGCGTTTTCTATGTTCAACAACCGTTTTTAATTGGCGTTCAATATCCGTCATTCGGCGTTTGATATGTCTACGATCAGTTTCAAGCTGTGTTTCACCCGGACCCTTACTTCCAATTCCGCCACCTTGTCTAGATAAGGCAAGCCCTTGACCTGCTAATCGAGGTAATAAATAACTCAACTGCGCAAGTTCAACCTGAAGCTTACCCTCTCTTGAATCTGCACGTTTAGCAAAAATATCTAATATTAATTGTGTACGATCTACCACGGTCACACCGGTTTCTCGGTTCACATTTCGAACTTGTCCTGTCGTCAATTCATCATTAAAGACAATTAAATCCGCTTCAAGTTCCTCTGCTAGTGCAGCTAGCTCGTCCACTTTACCGGCACCAATATAAGTAGATGGTTCTACTTTTTTACGATTTTGCGTTAAGGTTGCAATAACCTCTCCGTCTACTGAGCGAACAAGACCATCTAGCTCTGTCATCGACTGCTCAAAACTTGCTTCATTCCCGTCGAATTGGCACCCCACTAGGATGACCCGTTCTTTTTTATTTTTATCTGTCAATGTCCATTCTTCCTTCCTTACACACGTAAGAAGCAGAATGTCACTCTGCTTCTCTTGTTCAATCAGATTGTCACTCTTTAGAGTTTATCATGAGTCTCGTAAAATTTGAAATCCTCAGCTGTTAACGAGATAAGTGCTTGTCGTTCATATAGATGATATTTCATTAAACGGACAGCCTGATGCCTAACTGCTTTTTCAATTAAATTACGCATATATCGACCATTACTAAATGTTGCTTCATTCTCTACACGTATATGCTTAATATGATCACGCACTAATTGTTCTGCATCCTTACTGAGTTGATAATCCCGTTCCCGAGCCATACCATGTATCATTTCCATTAATTCCTGTGTTGAATAGTTAGGAAAGTCGATTGTAATTGGAAAACGTGACGGTAGCCCAGGATTTAGAGAGAGGAAATGGTCCATTTCTTTTGAGTAGCCAGCGAGGATCAGGATAAAATCATGTAATTTGTCCTCCATACCTTTTACTAGCGTATCAATTGCTTCCTTCCCAAAATCTTTTTCTCCGCCTCTGGCAAGCGAGTAAGCCTCATCAATAAATAACACTCCACCACTCGCCTGTTTAATAAGATCTCTTGTTTTTTGTGCTGTATGTCCGATGTATTCTCCTACTAAATCTGCCCGCTCTGCCTCAATAAAATGTCCTTTAGATAACACTTTCATGTCATGAAAAAAACGCGCAATTACCCGAGCGACTGTTGTTTTACCCGTTCCAGGATTTCCTTTAAAAATCATGTGTAACACTTGTTTATTTGTTTTTAGGCCCTGTAGCTCTCTACGTTGATTCATGTACAGCCAGGCATAGATCTCCTTAACGAGACGTTTTACTTCATCTAAGCCTACATATTGCTTTAATTGCTCCTCAAATCGAATTAAGGTATCATGCGTTTGTTTTTCTTCTTCTGTCTGTAACCAATCATCAGTGCTAATGCCTTGAGCCTGTTGGTTTAGAACAACATTTATGCGCGCATTTTTCTTCACATTTGTTGGGTGATTCATCACACATCCCCCTTTATCATTCTCATCGGTGCAGTTCAGATGCTGTGTACACTTACTATACGCAGATGATTAAAAAGCGTGACAATCGCCTATTTTTTTCTTGATTCAGTTGTATGTACTGGTATACTGAAAAGAAAAGTGAGGAACCAACATATGCCTGAATTGTATACTCACCCTGAATTTGTTATTGATTTTCTTGATTCCCTCAGAGAAAAAGGACGTGCATCTTCAACCATTAAACGCTATAGCTATGACTTAGAAGATTTTTTTAAATGGATGATGAATGATCACAATAAAGACGCAGAGACGGTTTGGTCCACACTAACACACGAACAGCTAGATACATTCTTTTTGTATCTTATGGAGAAAAGGGCCTACAAAGTACGAACAATTCGCAGAATAATTTCCGTTACGAAACAATTAGCAAAACATACGATTATGAGTGGCTTCATTTCACGACATCCGGCAACTGTATACGACGCACCGAAGCTGATGGTTACACCCTTAACACGTGAGGAATGGCTATCTAATAAAGAAGTGGAGCGTTTGCTTCAATCCGTTCAATCAGAAGATGGTTTAACTGAAAATCAACTCTTAGCTCGGCCAATGTTAACGAAACGGAACGACTGGATTTTTTCATTATTTTTAATCTATGGTTTAACCTTACAGGAAGTTTCCCGAATGACCATGTTCGATATTCTCTTTGCGCAAAATCAGGTACGTATTCAATCTCATAGTGATTCAGCAAAAACAAGAGTCATCGATTTACGAGAAGAAGACAAACTGAAAGCATATGCGTATTATGAAATGATCCCGGAACCTGTACGACCGAGACAACATAGTAAGGAGCCCTTTCATATCGCATTTGATTTCCAACGCAAAACCTTCCACTGGTCTTATGAACAGGATCATCCAAAGGCATTAACCGAAATTGCCATTCAAAAAATGATTCGTAACGAGATCCAAAGAGCAGGATTACGAAAAGGAACATCTGCACAGCATTTACGGCACACCTTTATCCTCCAACAGCTTTGTCAAGGAGCCTCTGTTGAAGAATTACAGAATCATCTCGGATTCTCCAGTGCGTTATCATTGGATCGTTGTTTGTTAACTCTTGACCATTTAACAGAAGAAGAACGACTTTTATTAAGCACATAAAAAAGCTGCCAACGGTTGTTTGTACAAACCCGTTGGACAGCTTTTTTGAACCTACTCTTCTGATTCTGTTT
Source organism: Alkalicoccobacillus plakortidis (assembly GCF_023703085.1). Taxonomy (NCBI): domain Bacteria; kingdom Bacillati; phylum Bacillota; class Bacilli; order Caryophanales; family Bacillaceae; genus Shouchella; species Shouchella oshimensis. The sequence continues at coordinate 636,624 of NZ_JAMQJY010000001.1, forward strand.
TTAGTTGAACATTACGCTGTGGCGCAAATGTTGAGATAGCATGCTTATAAACAAGCTGCTGCTTTCCTTCTGTTTCGACAATCACCGTGAAATTATCAAATCCTTTTATAAGACCACGTAATTGGAATCCGTTTAATAGAAACACCGTAATAGGAATCGAATCTTTACGTAGTTGATTTAGAAATTGATCCTGAATGTTAATCCCTTGTTTCATCTGTATAGACCTCCTCTGTTTATAAGTATACATTCGTCATTTACGATTGGTTTCCTTCAACAAAATTCTTAATTTGACTAAAAAGTACATCTTTCTCTTCAATACCAGCATCAAACCAAGTCATATCCATTTTATTTCGAAACCATGTTAGTTGTCGTTTGGCATATCTGCGTGAATTTCGCTTTAATAACTCAATTGCTTCTGCTTTGCTGCATTCTCCACGCAAATACATAATAATTTCTTTGTAACCAATCGCTTGCGCAGAGGCGTGGTTATCCAATCCTCTATCCATAAGTGATTGCACTTCAGCTACCAAGCCATATTCAATCATTTTGTCGACTCGATTATTAATTCGTTGATACAATGGCTCGCGATCTAGATCAATTCCGATACCAATAAACGGTCGAGTCGCTTCTTGAACTTGTTGTTTTGAAAATGGAATACCAGTCACTTGATGTACCTCTAAGGCACGAATCACACGCCTCACATTATTTGGGTGAATGTCTTTTGCTGCTTGTGCATCTACTTCTTCAAGTAGCTTGTGTACATATTCATTTCCCTTTTGAGCAGCATCCTTCTCTAGTGAATCTCGCAACTGTTTATCTTCAGGCTTGTCCACAAATTGATAACCGTGCGTAATTGATTGAATATATAAGCCGGTACCACCAACAATAATGGGTAGTTTGTTTCGAACGGCCAGATCTTCGAGTATACGTGTGCATCTCTCTTGAAACTCCGCAACAGAAAAGGCTTCGTCTGGTTCTTTTATATCAATTAAATGATGAGGAACCCCGTCCATTTCTTCCGTTGTTACTTTGGCTGTTCCAATATCCATTCCCTTATAAATTTGCATGGAGTCGCCACTAATTACTTCTCCATCTAATTCCTTTGCAAGACGAATCCCCAGATCTGATTTGCCAACGGCTGTTGGTCCAGCAATCACTAGTAGCTTTTTCATTATTGCAGCCTCACTTTACTTCTGTTTCATTATCGATCATACCATATTGAAATTCCGCAACTCTTCTTTTCCTCACTTGAAAACCAAGCTCTGAAAAACGACTACTTTGCCAGTGATCTTTTAGAACCACTCTTCGCTTGGCAACTCGAAGTGCTTCTTGAACGATCTCTTGACTAAGTGGTTCATAGTGAGCAAAAGGTTTAAGTGCTTGAATCCCTATTGATGCATGAATCGTTACTTCAAACATCGGATCAAAGTATACCACATCAAATGAGTTGTCAGGTAAGCTCTTTAACAGGTGAAAGTGGTGTCCTGTCATCACTTCAATTGTACGCATGGCACTAAGCAGAGAAGGATGAGCATCTTGCCAGCTCCTAAGCCCAGTCTTCACAATATACGCCATTATAGGATTAGCTTCAACTCCAGTTACCCTTCCAGATGGACCCACCGCAAGTTTAGCCATTAATGCATCTGCAGCTAATCCTAACGTACAATCCAACACACTCTCACCTGTTTTTAATGCAGCTGTTTCTATAAATGTATCATACCCGTTTTTTAAGTAAGCCTTCGCTCTCACCTGTGCTGCATTAGGATGATAAAAAAACGGTACGTTCTGTCCTTGTCGGTATAAGCTTAATCTATTGCTCCCAACCACTAGTAAATCCGTTTCCCATTCCGCTAATAACTGTTCCACAGATCGGTCTTGTCTCTGTCTAAATGGCATTTGCAGGTCATCTGCAACTTGTTTAGCAGGTGCCTCAAGCTTATCTGCCCGTTTACGTGCTGTTGTGACATTGACGTTCAAATGCATTCCTTCCTTCTACATGACCCGCTTAAACATTTTCTCCATCTCATAGGTCGTGAATTGAATAATAACCGGGCGTCCATGCGGGCAAGTAAATGGGTCCTCACAGGAACGTAGTGTTTGTAGCAGTGCTGCAATTTCATCATCTCGTAAATGCCGATTAGCTTTTATGGCTGCCTTACAAGCCATAAGAATGGCCGCATCTTCACGCAGCTTTCCAATATCAATCCGAGCATTTTCTAGAAGTTGATCAAGTAGCTCACGAATGGTTTCCTCCACTAATCCATCAGGAAACCAGACGGGATGTGAGCGGACTCGATAGGTTTGTTGGCCAAACGAATCAAGAAATACTCCCACTGCTTCAAGTTTATCAAGGTTTGAATCGATTAAAGCAGCTTCTTGAGCTGTACATTCAATAGTAAAAGGCGTTAACAGCTCTTGAACATGAGGAGTCTGTTCTGCCACTTTCACACGGAAAAATTCATAATTTATTCGTTCTTGTGCTGCGTGTTGATCTATTAAATATAATCCGAGTTCATTTTGAGCAATGATATAGGTCCCGTGCATTTGTCCGATTGGATAAAGTGGTGGAATCCGTGACTCCGGTTCTGTAAACTTCGGCTCCGGTTCTTCCACAGTTGGTTCGGCAGAAATGACTGGTTCAGTTGATTCCTTTTTAGGAACAGATTCAACCTGCTCATTATACGAAATGGTCTCACGCACCTGTAAAGTCGGTTCCTCAGTGGTGGTACTTGTTTGCGACTGCGTACGTTTTTCTTCCCGTTCTTCCTGAAAAGAAAAAGGAATCTGTGTTGATTGCACCGTTTGAGTTGGTTGCTTTGGCTGCTGTTGTTCCGGAATTAACTGAGTTTGTTGAAACGCTTTTTTAATTGCTGATGTGAGTAAGGCGCCTAGTTCTGCTTCCTTGCTTAACCGTACTTCCATTTTTGCTGGATGAACGTTCACATCTACTAAAGTTGGATTCATCTCGATTTGAACAACTGCAACAGGATAACGTCCAATGGGTAATAAGGTATGATACCCTTGCAAAATCGCTCCTGCTAATGCGTAATTTCGAATGTATCGCCCATTAATATAGACAGAAAGATATTGCCTTGACGAGCGATTGACCTCTGGACGGCAAACATAACCCGTAACCTGATAATCTAATGAAGACTCTTGGAACGTAACTAGTTTTGTTGCAACAGAACGTCCATAGATTTGAGCCATTACTTGGCGGATATCACCATTACCTGATGTTTTTAATACTTGCTTCTCATTATGCACGTATTCAAAAGCTACTGTAGGATTGGACATCGCCAGTCGATTCATAACATCACTAACATGCCCAGCTTCAGTGTGAGATGTCTTTAAATATTTTAATCTCGCTTGTGTGTTATAAAAAAGATTGGAAATAACAAGCTCCGTTCCTTTTCGTGAAGGGGCAGCCGTGCGTTTTTTCAGGTGACCACCTTCAAGCTGAAGTTCAACTCCTTCACCCTCTCCCGTGCTTGTCCTGACCAAAACATGAGAGACAGAAGCTATACTCGGTAATGCCTCACCTCTAAAACCTAATGTATGAATATTAAATAGATCTCGATCGGTTTGAATCTTACTTGTTGCGTGTCGTAAAAACGCTGTTTCTACATCTTCAGATTCTATACCACTACCATTATCTACGACTCGTATAGACTGAAGTCCAGCCTCTGCAAGTTCTACTAAAATAGTTGTACTGCCAGCATCCAACGCGTTCTCAACTAACTCCTTAACAATAGCTGCTGGACGCTCCACCACTTCACCAGCGGCAATTTTGTTGGAAAGTGCATCATCTAGCTGCCGAATCGCTGCCATCATCCACCCTCTCCTTTCTGTTTCTTAATCCTTTAATTGTTGCTGCCATTTATTAATAAGCTGCAGTGCCTCAAAAGGAGTCACATGCATAAGCTCTGCTGAGCCAATCGCATCCAATACGTTTTTTTCTTTTTTTGAAGGAGCTTTTTTTGTTTTGCGAGAATTCTCATCCACTGCAAAAAGCGACAATTGTAGATCTGCCTCTGCTCGTTCATTGGCTGAATTAACATCAGGTTTTTCTACGGTTACAGCCATTTCACGACTTGCACCTTCAAGTTCTGCTAATAAGATCTCTGCTCTTTCAGTCACCATATTAGGAAGGCCAGCTAACTCTGCAACATAGATTCCATAGCTTCGATCTGCCGGTCCATCAATAACCTTGTGTAAAAAGACAACATGACCGTCTTTCTCTGCTGCTGACACATGAATATTCTTTAGCTGGGTAAGACTTTGCTCCATTTTTGTTAATTCATGATAGTGCGTAGAGAACATCGTTTTTGCTTGAATGCGTTCATGAATAAATTCCATGATCGATTGAGCAAGAGCCATTCCATCATATGTTGATGTTCCACGTCCAATCTCATCAAGTAAAAGTAAGCTATCTTGCGTTGCTTTTGTCAGCGCATGTTTGGTTTCTAGCATCTCTACCATAAATGTACTCTGACCACTTGCCAGATCATCAGCAGCACCAATTCGAGTAAAAATTTGATCAAAAACTGGTAGCTCCGCTTCATCAGCTGGGACATAACATCCAATTTGCGCCATAACGGCCGTCAGAGCTAGCTGTCTCATATACGTACTTTTACCACCCATGTTTGGTCCAGTTAATAGCAGCATACCGCGACTGTCTCCCATTGACACATCATTTGGCACATATTGTCCACGAGGAATCACTGTCTCAACAACGGGATGACGATTGTTCTGAATTTGAATCTGTCGTTTATCAGAAAAGGTTGGCTTTACATATCTTCGTTGTTCGCTCACTGATGCAAAGCTTGCATAAACATCTAGCTCACTCATCTGACTAGCCAATTGTTGAAGCTCAGGCACATATTGTTTAACCTGATCTCTAATTTGAACAAACAATTCATATTCTAGCTTTTCAGTTTGGTCGTTTGCTTCAAGAATAAGAGCTTCCTTCTCTTTTAATTCAGGGGTAACAAAACGCTCGGCATTCGTTAGTGTTTGTTTTCTTTCATAACGCCCCTCTGGAACAGATGCTGCATTGGCACGTGTAATTTCAATATAATAACCAAACACTCTGTTGTAGCCAACTTTTAATGTGCGAATGCCAGTGACTTGCCGTTCCTTTGCTTCAAGTTCTGCAATCCACTGCTTACCATTTTTACTAGCATCCCGATATGTATCCAAATCCGAATGATAACCTGATTGAATAATACCGCCTTCCTTCAAAGAGATAGGAGCATCCTCAATCAAACTGGTTTCTAATAGGTCAGATATCTGTTTATATGTATCTGAATCTTTAAACCATCCTTTAGCAAAGTCTGCTTGCATCGTAGAAAGCAGTTGTACAATAGCAGGGACTCGTTGAAGCGACTTCTTTAGCTGAACGAGTTCTCTTGGTGATACACTTCCATAGGCGACTCGAGCTGCTAACCTCTCCAAATCGTATACGGCTTTTAGCTCATCCCGTAATTCTTCTCGTTCAAAAAACTGCGTTAAGAAGGTATGAACAGCCTGTTGACGCGCGATAATCTTATCTTTTATTACAAGAGGTCGCTCAATCCATTGCCTCAGCATTCTTCCACCCATAGCTGTAACCGTTTGGTCTACGATTGACAGGAGTGAACCTTGTTTCCTTTTTTCTCTTAACGTTTCCGTTAACTCTAGGTTTCGTTTTGTATGCTGATCCATTTTAAGGTAAGAAGTGGAAGCATAATAAGTAGCCGGCTGAAGATGGGCTAAAGATCTTTTTTGAGTGCGAACAAGATATCGTAACAACCGAGCATATGTAGCTTCAAGCTTTTCCTGCTGCAGGTTCTGATAAACAGACGCATACTCCTTTTGGTCATCTAATTCATCTTCAAAGGAGATCGTTAGCTGTTTTTCTTGTTCCAAACGATTAAGCAATTCAGAATCACTAGTACTTGCGATGATCACTTCCTTAGACTTAGCAGTAAGGACTTCCTGAATAGCGTCTTCCAATTCATCGCCAGTAATTGTTACTCTACCTTCACCTGTTGAAAGGTCCGCAAACGCCACCCCATATGAGCCATCCTCACACACATGAATCGTTGACAAATAATTGTTTTCTTTCTCCTGAATAAAATGATCACTCATCATTGTTCCAGGGGTTAACAGTTTCACAACTTCGCGCTTTACAACACCCTTAGCCGTTTCCGGATCTTCTACTTGTTCACAAATTGCTACTTTATAGCCTTTTTCAATTAAGCGAGTCATATAGTTCTCAGCTGAATGATGTGGAACACCACACATAGGGATACGTGTTTCACCTTGTCCACGTCCGGTTAACGTTATCTCCAGTTCTCTAGAAGCCTTAACGGCGTCATCATTAAACAGCTCATAAAAATCACCTAATCGAAAAAATAAAAAAGCATCCTCATACTGTGCTTTTATCTCTAAATATTGCTTCATCATTGGGGTTACTTGTGCCATACCTGCCTCCAACCGTTCATTCATTCTTACGTGTATTATAGCATAGAGCAAAGCTTGCCTGCACTTGGAATGCAACAACAAAAAAGAGCGGTGCTATGCACCACTCTATCTCGCTTACTTATCCAATTCTTCGTGCATAAAGTGCGGGTCAAGATTTTCGAGCTCTTCATCCGTCACCTGGTCTACATAATCAGAAATTGGATAATCTTCAACGATGCCTTGAGGATTAACGGCAACCGCTACCTTGGTTTCACCAATACACTCCACAATGAATTCTCTTTCTACTTGCACATCAACGGTTGTTCCATTATCCGACACAGTTGCCTCAAGTGTATTCGGTTGTTGAATGGCACGAGCAACAACATCAAGATCTTCCGTTAACACATTCTCATCTTTCATCGACAGTGGCACAATATCCGTATACGTGACTGTTTGCGTGGCAACATCTGTTTTTGTGTTATTCGTATACGAGAACCAGACGTTAATATCATATGATCCTTGAACCTCTACCGTATCTCCGCGCTTTTCGGCATCATAACTGTGATTTATTATCCAGCATCCTAAGATACTGGTTGGTCTGTGAGTTGGTGTAATATGGTGTGTCGCTTCTGAAAATTTCCGTCCCTTGCCGCAAACCGCCTTTGTAATAATCTCTCGGTAACTAATTTCATTTTCAGCCATATGCTGACCCTCCTATTCTCATATCCTTGCTGGTGAGGATGATGTGTCGGCTCCTGCCTACCGTTCCGCCCAATCACCCCCATCCTATGCAGGGGGTCAAACGAATGTGAATGAAGACTAAATAGGTAGGGCAAACCGTTTCTATACAAGATATGAGCGAAGAAAAAGAATAGTACAGGAATCTTTGTGTTGAAAATAATGCTCGAAACGTTACATGGACTAATGTGCACCATTTGTGTCTAGGTTTGTTCATTTAAGTAGCAAGTGGGTTTGGTGGAGTATCTCCGCTAGCGGGATGTTGGAGCGTCTTAAATTTCGTACTGTTCACATTTACTTGGTTACATAATTTTAATTTACTGCTTCATAGAAAAGAGATTTTTAAAAAATATTATATACCCTTCAAAACACCGAGATTACAGAATAAGAATAACTGTCAAAACGAAGAATTTGAATCAATTACTCAACCATATTAGAAACTGATTGAACTAGAAGAAACTCAATCCTGCGTAAAAAATCTTACAAATCAGCTTTAGACATACACAAAGACAATGGTACTAGGTCTTCTATTTTGTTGAAAATAAAAAACCAAACCATTATGTGAGTTAAACATCATAATGGTTTGGTTATGTAATAGTTGATATAATTCTGTCCCGTGCTCTCTGTTAAAATGGGCTTTTTACTGTGCGACCTTTTAATAGGTCACCATCCGTTGAGATAATGATTTCATCTGTAACCGTTTTTGAGATCGTGTTTGAGATCATTTGTAGTAAGTAATTGACTTCAACTTGACTACGTTTAAACTCTTGCACTAATGGGATTTCATCAATTTCTTCATGTAAGGCATCAATTCGGGCATCTACTGCCTTTAGAGCTTCCGTTTTTCCATAATGCTTTAAATTCACGGCTTCTTTTTGCTCTTTTTTAATTTGAGCAATGAGCTCTTGAATACGGAGATGGTCGTTCACTTGTTTTTCTGCACGCTTATAAAAGTCTACTTCTTCTGTTTCTGCCACCATTTTTGCAAGTTCTCTTGCCTTTTGGCGAACATCATCCTTTGTATATAGCTTGTTCATCTGTATTTAAACCTCCACCGTTTCTGTGATTTCACCGTTTAAAGACCACGTTTTTGCTTCCGTAATTTTCACATGCACAATGGTACCAATAATCGATTCTGGACCACGGAAGTTTACCATACGATTTGTGCGTGTACGTCCTGCCAAAACATTAGGATCTTTTTTACTTTGACCTTGAACAAGTACTTCTACAATTTTGTCTTGGTACTCTAGGTTTTTCTTGGCTGATGTTTCATTCACCAATGCATTTAACCTGGCTAGGCGTTCTTTTTTCACTTCCATCGGCACATTATCTTCCATTTTTGCCGTTGGTGTGCCTTCTCGTGGTGAGTAGATATACGTATACGCACTATCAAATTCGACTTCTCTCATAAGCGACATTGTTTCTTCAAATTGTTCGTCCGTTTCATTTGGGAAACCGACAATAATATCTGTTGTAAAAGAAGCATTTGGTATGGCTTGTTTAATTTTTCCTGCCAATTCCAAATAACTTTCGCGTGTATATTTACGTGACATTAGTTTTAAAATTTGTGAGCTACCGTGTTGAACAGGTAAATGAATATGTTCGACAAGGTTACCACCTTGAGCTAACACTTCAATTAATCGGTCATCAAAGTCACGTGGATGGCTTGTCGTAAATCGAACACGAGGGATATCAATTTTATGGATTGCATCCATTAGTTCACCAAGTCCATAACCATTATTTAAGTCTTTTCCGTAAGCATTAACGTTCTGACCAAGTAGAGTGACTTCTTTGTATCCCTGTCTTGCGAGATCTCGTACCTCAGCAATAATATCCTCAGGAAGTCGACTACGTTCTTTGCCGCGCGTATATGGCACAATACAGTAGGTACAGAACTTATCACAGCCATACATAATGTTTACCCATGCTTGCGTTTTCCCCTCACGCTTACGAGGCATGTTCTCTACGATATCGCCTTCTTTTGACCAAACTTCTACAACCATCTCTTTTCCAAATACTGCGTCACGAAGCAAATGTGGTAAGCGATGGATGTTGTGTGTGCCGAATACAAGGTCAATATGTTGGTGTTTCTGGAGGATCCGATTGACGACGCTTTCCTCCTGCGACATACAGCCACATACTCCAATGATCAGTTCTGGTTTTTCAAGTTTAAGAGGTTTTAAGTGACCAATCTCACCAAATACTTTATTTTCAGCGTTTTCACGAATCGCACAGGTGTTGAGTAAAATGACATCTGCTTCCTCTGTGACATCTGTTGATTCAAATCCCATTTCTGTTAGGAGTCCTGCCATATTCTCAGAATCATGTGTGTTCATTTGGCAGCCATAGGTGCGAATCAAATATTTTTTACCAGCACCAAGTTGACTTAATTCAGGAGGGATTACGTGTTCAGGTCGAATCACTTGCGTTGTTTCCTTACCTCGACGTTTTCCTTGCTTATAGTCTGGTTGCTCGTGAATGGTAATATCTCGTCCATTAATTCGCATAACCTTTTTGTTTTCATCTTCTGAGATGATCTTTGCCTTTGAAAAATCAAAGTATTGACTATAGTCCTTTTTTTGAGTTTGTTGTTTGTTTTTATTTATATGAGTATTACCTGATTGACCTAATCGTTGTTCTTCGTTCATTATGAGATTAACTCCTTCCAAAACATACCGTTCTTCTAATCGTATATTATACGTGCGAATGACCATAAACACAATGCATGTGCAGCTAGTAAAACAAAGAAAAGAAGCGTTTATCTGCCGAATGAATCAACAGATAAACGCTTTTTTTCGAGACAGAGAGTTAACGAGGTTCAATAATTAGTTTAATGGCGGTGCGCTCTTCCCCATCAATCTCAATATCAGTAAAAGCAGGAATACAAACTAGATCAATTCCGCTTGGTGCCACAAATCCTCTGGCAATTGCAACTGCTTTAACTGATTGATTCAGCGCCCCTGCTCCAATCGCCTGTATCTCCGCTGAACCGTGTTCTCGAATGACTCCAGCTAAAGCGCCAGCTACAGAATTTGGTGTAGATTTTGCTGAGACTTTTAAGACATCCATTTTAGAACCTCCTCTGTACATGAGTCATTGGTTTCTTGCCGTAGATAAACAGGTGGTTAGAAGTAGGATTTGATCTCCAAGTTGGAGAAACGTACTTCATACTTATTAATAAAACGGATAAATATTCCTATCTAAAGCTCTAGATACGGATGATCCTCATTAATAAGCAAACGTTTAATAGACGTTGCCTGACCTGTTTTAGGATTCACATCTATAACGACACCACTCAACTGTTCCCTGCCTGAAGCAACTTCAAACCTTGCAGGAAGATTTGTTAAAAATCTATGAATTACAGGTTCACGTTCTACACCAAGTATTCCATCATAAGGTCCTGTCATGCCAACATCCGTAATATAAGCCGTCCCCTTTGGTAGAACGCGCTCATCTGCCGTTTGAATGTGAGTGTGAGTACCAACCATAGCCGTTACTCGACCATCCAAATACCAACCCATTGCGACCTTCTCACTTGTAGCTTCTGCATGAAAATCAACAAAAATATAAGGAGTACGTTTTTCAGCTTCTGCAATCAATTCATCTGCTTTTTTAAACGGACAATCATTGGCCGGTAAAAACGTACGCCCCATTAGATTGATGACAGCCACTTCTATTTGATTAATCTGTACAAAAACCATACCTTTACCAGGCGTACCTTCTGGATAATTGGCCGGACGAACCATCCATTTAGCTGAATCAATAAATTCAAATACATCCCGATTCGCCCATGCATGATTTCCTAACGTAATGGCCTGTGCTCCTGAATCTAAAAAGCTCTTATAAATTTTCTCTGTAATGCCTTTTCCCGCTGCTGCATTTTCTCCATTAATAACCGTTAGAGTTGGTTTATACTGTTTTTTTAATCGTTTAACATATTCTTGAACCATTGAGCGACCCGGAGAACCTACAACATCTCCAATAAATAAAATCTTCATAACAACGTAACCTCTTTCTTTCATCATAGAAACAAAATAAAGCGGCATTAGCCGCTTTATTTTGCATACTCAACTGCCCGTGTCTCTCGGATAACCGTTACCCGAATATGTCCTGGATAGTCAAGTTCGTCTTCAATTCGTTTTGTAATATCTCTCGCTAGTTTATGAGCTAACGTGTCATCAACTAGTTCAGGGCGTACCATAATCCGAACCTCTCGACCTGCTTGAATGGCGTAGGTTTTCTCTACTCCTTCAAACGACTCTGAGATCTCTTCTAGCTTCTCTAAACGGCGAATATACGTCTCAAGTGTCTCTCTTCTTGCTCCTGGGCGTGCTGCTGATAACGCATCCGCTGCAGCAACAAGGGTAGAAATCACCGATGTCGACTCTGTATCACCGTGGTGAGATGCAATGGCATTCACAACAACCGGATGCTCTTTGTACTTCGTAGCAAGCTCCACGCCAATTTCAACGTGACTTCCTTCAACCTCATGGTCAATTGCTTTCCCAATGTCATGAAGAAGACCAGCTCGTTTCGCAAGCTTCACATCTTCACCCAATTCTGCTGCCATTAATCCGCTTAAGTGTGCAACCTCAATAGAATGCTTAAGAACATTTTGTCCATAACTTGTGCGGAATTTCAAACGACCTAGAATTTTAATCAAGTCCGGATGCAAACCATGAATACCCATTTCAAATGAAGTCTGTTCACCATATTCACGAATCGCTTCATCAACCTCGCGACGGGATTTGTCTACCATTTCCTCAATCCGTGCTGGGTGAATACGACCGTCCTGCACAAGCTTTTCCAATGCAGTACGAGCAATTTCACGACGGATCGGATCAAATCCAGAGAGAATAACAGCTTCAGGTGTATCATCAATAATTAAATCGATACCCGTTAATGTCTCAAGCGCTCTAATATTACGGCCTTCTCGACCAATAATACGACCCTTCATTTCATCGTTAGGAAGATTAACAACTGAAACAGTTGTTTCAGCCACATGGTCCGCAGAACAACGCTGTACAGCTAAAGAAAGAATTTCTCTCGCTTTTTTATCAGCTTCCTCTTTCGCCTGAGCTAATCGCTCTTTGATAAGAAGTGCGGTTTCATGTGCAATCTCTTCTTCGACCTCTGATCGAACAGATAATCTTGCTTCTTCACGACTCATACCGGATATACGCTCCAAGCTCATGCTGTTGCTTTTTTATGAGCTCATCCACTTTACTGTTCATCTCTTCAATTTGTCGTTGTTTTTTGGTGAGAGATTCCTCCCTTTTCTCCAAAGAATCTTCTTTTTTATCGAAGGTTTCGCTTTTTCGGTCTAGAATCTCTTCTTTTTGTACCAAACGATGCTCTTGTTTTTGAATCTCATTCCTACGTTCACGAACCTCACGTTCTGCCTCTGTACGAAGAGTATGAACTTCATCCTTCGCTTCAAGAATGACTTCTTTCCTGTTCGCTTCCGCATCGCGTTTTGCATCTTCTACAATTTGATTCGCAGCATGCTCCGCGCTTACGATTTTCGCTTCTGCAATGGATTTTCGAACAAGATATCCAACAACTGCAGCTAATGCAGAGACAACAAGTATAATGGGGATGAGAATATACCATGGTATAAACATATTTTCACCTCCTCTTGCTATCTAATTGTTGGTTCAATAACACTGTTTTGCATAGATCTTCTTTAATAGTAAACTTAAGTTCCATACATGAAAGCGGAATAAAATAGTAAAAATAAAAGCCGCTTCACTTTTTAATTGTAAAGTGCCCTACCCTTGATGTCAAGCTGAGGAGATAGGTGTAACTTCACTAATCCCATCACGAATTGACACGTCAAAAGCTCGATCTGCTGACTCTGTTAAATGGTGGTTATGCGTTACCATTATAATCTGTCGTCCAAACATGGTACTGAGAGATTTTAGAAACTCGTATAAATAATAGACATATTCATTGGATACATGTTTACCAGGCTCATCAAGAATTAGCGGTCCATTTACTTTTGGTTGGACTGTTTCCATTAATGCGACACGTAGCGCTAATGTCACAATATCAACCACACCACCACCTCGCGAGTCTTGAGGTTTGGTTTTCACTTGTACACCTTCATATTCTGTGGTGACATAAAACTCAGCTACTGTGCGATTTCCATGCTCTTCTAACTCAATCTGAAAAAAGAACAGGGGTCCAAATACATACTGGAGTGCATTGGTTACGAGAGTCTCCATTTGTTGTCGAGCTTGTTCTCGTGCATACTCTGCTGATTGTTGTAGTAACACTCTCGCTTTTTCGTATACATCAATGGTATCTAGGTATTCATTTAACTTAGCTTCAGCCTGCTCAAGCTGATCTGTTAATACCTGTCTGCGTGCATCGAGTCTAGTCCACGTATCATGTGCTTGTTTAATAGATTGTTCAAGCTTTGTGATCTCTTCACGACTCATTTTGAATCAACTCTTTTGGGATTAGTGACCACGTTTCCTCCATCGCTTGCCCGATCTCTGTTTCAAGTCTCTTAATTTCCGTTTCAAGTCCATCAGGTGCAACACCCAACTCTTCTAATTCTTTTAAGATCCGTTCTTTTTGATTTTCAAGCTCTTCAAGCTTTGCCTCTGCTCGGTATCTCACATCACGTGCCTGATCAATCGCTTTTTTCATTTTGTTTAAATCCTGTTCCATTTGATTCATCGCTACCTACCCCTTTCAACATTTTAGTGTGAATGTGCTTTTTGAATGGTTTGACCACAAGTTGGGCAGATTCCATCCTTTTTCAAAAGCTCTTCATAACGATTTTGAAGCTCTTCTAATTCCAGCTTCTGTTTATGAACAAACGTCTTACCATCTTGAATTCGTTTAGCTACATCGTTGTAGTTTTGTTGTTTTGATAAAAGCAGTTGGAACCGTTGATGTGTTTGATCCAAGCCGCTAACCATATCGTTTAACTTCTCTACTCGTAATGTGTTCTCTTTTTGAGTTTGCTGCTCATTTATTTGTTTGTGCACACTCTGATACTGATCTAACAAAAACACTAATCTCTGTCTTTTTTGCTCAAGTTGTTTAATCGTATCCTGCCAGCTTGTATCCACTTGCCGTACAAAATTTGTTTGGTCCAACACATGATGTGCCTTCTCTTTTACACGGTTAAGCTTTACATATTGCTCTTGGAGATAGGCTAGCTTTTTTCGCTTATCCTCAAGTTGCTCAGCCTTACTACGAGAAAGCGCTGCTTGTTCAATGGTTTCGGTTAGCTGTAGTTGTTGTTTTACTGCTTTTGTTTGCTGTGTGTGACTTTGATATTGCTCCTGTAACTTCAGTAATGCAGTTTGTCTAAACGTAGCTACTTGCAGTTGCTGAAACAATAACTCCATTTTAGGCAGGTTTGCCACGGCTTCTAATTGGAGCGACACATCATGAATGGTTTGTTTATTTGTCAACAAATCTTGCTGTTTAGTTCGAAGACCCTCTAAAGCAGCTTGCTTGGACTTTAACTCTTCCAATTGACTAGATGCTTTTTGAAGTCGCTCGCCAGCCGCAACAACATTCTCATAAGGCTCTAAATCCTTTTGCAGCTGTTCTGTTTGCTCTTCACTCCATCGTTTGCTTTGGTTTAATGAGCTAAGATCTCGTGACGTATCCCTAATTGCGGCATCTAAATAATGCGCCCCACTAATTCGCCCAATCGTTTTTGCCCTCATCGAGCCTGGTTGCTCTAACATAAACGGACCATCAAGCTGTTGTGCAAGATGAATCGTTAATTCATGATCGCGGTCAATTCGTAATGGTCGCATACCATGAAGGCTTAATACCTCTTCTGGAACATGCTGTCCAAAGCTTTCAAAGACCTGTTGCTCTTCACCGGCCTTTTTAATCATATAGCGATTTTTGGAAGCCGTTCGCTCTCGTATAATCTTATCTCCATTTTCAAACTGTACGGTCACACGGACAAAATCACTACCTGCTCGAATAAAATCGGTTCCACGAGGCTGGTTAAACAATGCCCAACGAATACCTCGAATCACGGCTGTTTTCCCACTATCAGACTGGCCGATTAGTACATTTAAACCATCTGTAAACGTAAAACGAGAATCCAAATGCGACTGGAAGTTCTCAAGGCGTACGTCTGTTATGTTACTCATCCATGTCACCTCCCCAGCTTTCCTCTACCTGGGTCATTCGCCGAAGGGCTTCTTGCTTCACTCGATCTTCAACATTTGATAGCGACGCAAGCTCACGAATAATATCGTTCATATGTAGGTTTTTAAAATCACTTTGTTCTCTCACTTGCTGAACAAATGCATTTAATTTTTCTTCTTGATTTAATGCCTTTTCCACATATGTTCGATCAAGTACATCCTCCCCTTTTTTAGCGGTTGTTAGCACTTGTTCCCTTAATGTAATACCTGATTTTGTAACCTCACCAATAACAACCTTTGGAAGCCTGTTAAGCTCCATCCAATGATTATTAATTCGTGAGATGGCCCCAGGATTACAAATGAACTTTCCATCTTGCTCTTTAATGCCAAAGCCTCCATGAAAATGGCCCGTCAAAACGACATCTGCAGGTGTAGTCCAAATATGATCAACAAGTGTATGAGGAATTCCTTCAGGTAGTGCTTTTTCAACTAACATACTGTGGACAAGATGGATCATATAATCTGCATTATGTTGATTAATTGGATAATAATCTAGCTTCACATCACGTTGGTCTAGGTCATAGTGATACGGTTGTCCAGATATCTGAACCTTTACACCATCCTTTTCAATAAGTAACGGCTCATCTGGGTGAATAATCGTCATAATTCCAAATGAATCAAGTAGACCAAGCATCGTTCGAGAAATGGTATCAGGATTATGTCCAAACGTATCATGGTTGCCTGAAATCGCATAAATCGGAATCTGAACTTCACGAAACAGTTTAGCAAACTGACCAACTACATTTGGCGACAAATCAGGACGATCAAATACATCTCCTCCATGTAGCATGAGATCAACTTGTTCTTTTTCAGCAATCTGCATGACCTCTGTTAACTTTAGCTTAATCGTTTCAGAGAATGTATCCAGCCTATTTTTTGGTGTTGTTCCACGGATATGCGTATCTGTAAAATAAAGAAATTTCATCTATTTTATCACCTCAAACTGAAAAGAATAAGCACCCATACGGTGCTTATTCAGCTAGCTATTTATTTTAAGTCTAATGGAACATCTTCAAATTCGTCCTTCGATGGAGCCGGCACTTCTACCTGTCCGTCTAGTCCATGATGCGCACGAATTAGTCCTTCGATTTCTGCCATCATTTTTGGATTTTCTTTCAAGAAAATCTTAGAATTCTCTCGCCCTTGGCCAATTCTCTCTTCATTAAATGAGTACCATGCTCCACTTTTTAAAACGATATCTAGTTCTGCTGCGATATCAAGAACAGAACCTTGTCTAGAGATACCTTCCCCATACATGATATCTACTTCAGCTTGTTTAAATGGAGGAGCTACTTTGTTTTTGACAACCTTAATTCGTGTCTTATTCCCTACCATATCGTTTCCTTGTTTTAGTGTTTCTGCACGACGAACTTCAAGTCTAACAGATGAATAGAACTTAAGGGCACGACCACCAGGAGTTGTTTCAGGGTTACCAAACATAACACCGATTTTCTCACGGATTTGGTTAATAAACAACGCAATGGTTTTCGATTTGCTAATCGCACCAGAAAGCTTACGAAGCGCCTGAGACATCAGGCGGGCTTGAAGACCTACGTGACTGTCTCCCATATCTCCTTCAATTTCCGCCTTTGGTACAAGTGCAGCCACACTATCAATAACAATAATATCTACAGCTCCACTACGAACAAGTGCTTCTGCAATCTCAAGTGCCTGTTCTCCTGTATCTGGCTGTGAAAGAAGTAATTCCTCTACGTTTACTCCAAGTTTTTGGGCATAAACAGGATCAAGCGCATGCTCGGCATCAATAAAAGCAGCCGTTCCACCATTAGCTTGCACTTCAGCAATCGCATGAAGAGATACCGTTGTTTTACCAGAAGACTCTGGACCATACACTTCAATTATACGTCCACGCGGATATCCACCTACACCTAATGCAATGTCCAACGCAAGTGAGCCACTTGAGATGGTTGCAATTCGTTGATCAGTTTGATCCCCTAATTTCATAATAGACCCTTTACCAAATTGTTTTTCGATTTGGCGCAGAGCCATATCTAATGCTGCTTTACGGTCACTCATCGCAATCTCTCCTCTATTTAAAAAATCACTATTTAATAAGCGAATTCTCATCATCATTACTTTCTACTGTTCTATCATAACTCGTTTTATGAGATTTGCCAATAGAAAACCGAACATTTATTCGTATTTTTTTCAAGCAAGCAAAGTGGGGTAAAAGTCTGGAATGTTTTCCGATTGATTGTATGAAATAAAAGGGGGAAATGAAGGAAAGAGAATGGATGCAGCTGTACATAGAGCAAGCTGCATCATCAGTTATGAACGCGTGGTTGTATTACTTCGGTTTGTTCGTTTTGGACGTGGTTTTGCTGGTTCAAGATTCACTCTGGCGCCATTAATACGGGAATGACGTAAGGCCTCATACACAAATGGAGCCGAATCCTCAGGAACATCAACAAACGTGAAATTATCAAAAATATCAATTCTTCCAATGCTCTCAGCAGGTATACCAACTAATCTAGCAATCTCTTCCGAAAGGATTTTTGGTGTGAGTTTGACATTTCGGCCGACATTAATAAAGAAACGAATCATGCCTGGGGCTCCTCCCGTCTCACCAAACTGATAGCCAGATTCTTCAGAGGCTGAATCCGAGGAAAACTGAAGTGTTAGTAACGCTTGAACGACTTCCTCTGCTGAATAATCCGTTAGGAGCTCTGTCACCAATGGTCCAAAAAGTTCTTTATCTTTCCCTTTTGAATTAATGGTGTCTGAGACTAGATTCTTCCATGTATTCTGCTGCTTCTCAACAACTTCTTCAATTGTTGGTACATCATGAGTCGGAATCATCATTTTAATCTCTTGTTCAATTGATCGTAGGTGTTTCATTTCTCGTGGTGTAACTAAAGTTAAGGCTAAACCGGTACGCCCTGCACGCCCCGTTCGACCGATCCGGTGTACATAACTCTCAGGATCTTGAGGAATATCATAATTAATGACATGAGTCACATTTTGCACATCAATTCCACGAGCTGCTACATCCGTTGCGATCAAAAATTCAATCGAGGCATCACGAAATTTCTGCATCACAACATCTCGTTGTGACTGAGACAGATCACCATGTAAACCGTCTGCTAAATAACCACGAGCTTGTAAGGCCTCGGTTAACTCTGCTACCCCTTTTTTTGTTCTGCAGAAGAGAATACCAAGTTCCACATCATCACTGTCAATAATTCGACAGAGAGAGTCGATTTTATTGCGTTCGAGAACCTTAAAATACCGTTGTTCCACAAGAGGCGCTGTTACTTCTCCTTTATTAATGGTAACGGTTTTTGGGTTATTCATGTATTTGTGAGATAGCTTACGGATTGCATAAGGCATAGTAGCGGAAAAAAGAAGCGTCTGTCTGTTTGTACTAACATTACTTAAAATTGATTCAATATCTTCTACAAAACCCATATCAAGCATTTCATCCGCTTCATCAAGAACCACCGTGTGCACCTTGTCTAATTTAAGTGTTTGGCGACGAAGATGGTCAAGGATTCGGCCAGGCGTACCAATCACGACGTGCACACCTTGCTTTAAGGCACGAATCTGGTGACCAATCGATTGTCCACCATAAATCGGAAGCGTCCGAATTCGTTTATGCACAGATAGCTTTTGAAGCTCTCCTGATACCTGGATGGCGAGCTCTCTTGTTGGAGTCAAAATCAACGCCTGAATATAAGGATCGTTTGAAACTTTATCAACCACAGGAATCCCAAATGCAGCTGTTTTACCAGTACCGGTTTGAGCCTGCCCGATCACGTCTCCACCACTAAGAATAGCCGGTATTGCCTTCTCTTGAATAGGAGAAGGCTCTTCAAAACCCATGTCTTGGATCGCACGTTTGACCGGGTCCGAAATCTTAAAATCTGTAAAATAAGTCATTTTGTTGCATTCCACCTTTTTATTTCGGTCAACAAGTAGAAGCAGCAATACTTTACAGCACGCTCTCGAATCGCTTGCCGACTACCACTTAACAGAAGAGGATAAACGGTCTCTGTATTATCTGGTCCAACAATGGCGATATAGACAGTACCCGGCTCTTTTCCTTCCTGAGGATCTGGTCCAGCCACTCCAGTGAAGGAAACCCCGATATCTGTTGAGAACATCTTTCGTACAGCACTTGCCATTTCCCTTGCACAAGACTCACTTACTACCCCACTTTGCTTAATGGTTTCTTTCGACACATGTAGTACATTCTCCTTCACATGAGTTGAATAAGCAGAAATTCCACCATAAAAAATGGATGATGAGCCTTTAAATGATGTTAGACCAACCGTGAATAGACCACCTGTAAAGCTTTCAGCAGCAGAAACCGTTAAACCTGCCTCTTTTAAATGGAGTGTAACCTGCTCCATTAAACCAATCTCGCCATAGCCGTAGAAGAATTCTCCAACTCGTTTTTGAATTAGCTCTTCGGTCTCATCCAATAATCGTATAGCTTCGTTCTCATCCGTATGTTTTACAGTCAAACGAAGTTTTACCTCGCTATTACCGGCAAGAGGTGCAATGGTTGGATTGGTTTGAGCATCAATCAAGTCTTCAAGATCTGTTTCAAGCTGAGATTCTCCAATGCCATAGTAACGTAAAACCCGAGATGTAATAGCCGTTCCTGAACCATCTAGTAAAAGTGGTTTCAGTTCAATCTCAAACATAGGTTGTAATTCCTTTGGTGGACCAGGCATCAAAACAAGCTTACATTTGTCTGTCTCAAGAAACATACCCGGAGCCATACCTGTGTGATTGGTTAAAACGGTTGAACCTTCAATGACCAATGCTTGTTTTCGGTTATTTGGTGACATTGGTCGTTGTCGTTTTTCGAAATAGGCTTCGATTGATGAAAGTGCTTCTTTGTCATGAACTAAACCTCGACCACAAAATGCTGCAACCGTCTCTTTTGTAAGATCATCCTTTGTTGGACCAAGTCCTCCGGTTAAAATAACTAGATCTGCCCGATTTGCTGCAAGTTCTATCGATTGTGCCAATCTCGCTTCATTGTCACCAACTACCGTATGTACATAGACATCGATCCCTATTTCAGCAAGCTGCTTAGAAAGATACTGTGCATTAGTATTTGTAATCTGACCTAATAAAAGCTCTGATCCTACTGCAAGAATTTCAGCATTCATCGAACATTCCTCCATATTATTTAGATTTTAAAATGACATGTTTACTTTTAATAAAATAATCTACTCCAGATATAATCGTCAAAATGGTGGCAATCCAGATCATAATTTGATCAAAAGGGATCGACAACGCAGCAAATGGAACATTATGTAATAGACAAGCAGAGATTGCAACAATTTGCGCTGTTGTTTTCCATTTTGCTAATTGACTGGCTGCAATAACATCACCATCTGCCGCAGCAACAAGACGAATTCCAGTTACGGCGAATTCACGACTAAGAATGACAATAACCATCCAAGCTGCAACGACTCCTGACTCCACTAAACCAATAAGGGCTGCCGTCACGAGTAATTTATCTGCTAATGGGTCAAGAAACTTCCCAAAGTTAGTGATCAGATTTAACTTTCGTGCAAAATAGCCATCAAGCCAATCTGTTGCAGATGCAAAAATAAAAATAAGCGCTGCAATAAAATCAGAAACAGCTAACTCTGTTCCATAAAAATCGATCACACCAAAAGGCCAATCGATAAGTAAAAACAACATAAAAACAGGAATTAATAAAATGCGAGAGATTGTAATTTTATTTGGCAGATTCAACATAGCCCCTTCTTTCTTAAACAAATTCTGTGGTTTTTTTCCTTTTGACTAGTATTCAAATAAGGGGTAACCGTCTCATCATTGTATCATAACACTCCCACATACGTTAAAGCATAGTCTTTCGGAAAAAAATAATAGCCGTTCCTGCTATTGTTTACAGGAACGACCATTTTGATTAAGGATTATACGTAATTTCAATTTTTTGATGAACAAGATCAAGTGGAAGCTCTACCTCTTCATCATTTATAAATACAGTGGCGTTTTGAGAAGCTCCAAGGTTGATCAAAATGGACTCCTGATCGCTATAATCCTCTGAAATCTCATTGCCATCACTAAAGCCAGTAGATGGAACAAGAAACTCACCGTCTGCATCTTTAATGTCGGCATAACAATCACCAGTAAATTCAACCCGAACATCAAAATCAGGTGCTTCAAGGTCAAATGAAGAGGTATTTCCTGAGCTTTCGTTAAACGTCAGGGTACTTGTTGGCTCGTCTTCTTCAGTCTCATCTTCTGTATCTGATGTTCCCTCATCCGATGAGTCTTGCTCGTCTTCCGCCTCGTCTTCAGCAGGTTCATCTTCTGGCTCTGGCTCGTCACCGTATTCAGCATCTATTGTGGGTGTATTCTCTGGAGCAATAGGCGCATTGTCTCCGCTTGAGAAATTCCCTCTAAACACCCATATTGCTGCTGCAATCACAATTAAAAAGACAATGACTGCAATGACCGGTAAAACAGATGCCACACGAGACTTTCTGTTAGCCGGTTGTTCAGGTATTGGTTTTCTACGTTCTGACCTAGATGGAATATTTTCTGCATTTTTGCTTGGCTGTGGTAATTCATTTTTGTGTTGCTCCAAAAATTCCGTTGAATCAATTCCAACAGCTTCAGCATACGTTTTAACAAATGCTCTTGCATAAAATAATCCAGGAAGAGAATCAAACCGTCCTTCTTCAATGGCCAGTAGATATCGCTTCTGTATTTTGGTTATCCGTTGCAAATCCTCAAGGGAGAGCTGTTTTTCATCACGTGCTTGTTTTAACTGTAATCCTAATTCTGACATCTTAACACCCACCTACACCTTTAGCTTATATCAAAGGAAGAGAATCCTGGCTCGACTACATCATAGGTGATTTTTTCATTTTCATCATTACGCAATTCAATAATGCAGTCAAAATCCTCGAGTTCATATTCCGTTTCCCGAACAAAAATATCTGGATGCTCAACTACCTTGACCACAGGTTGCCTCATTACCTCAGCTACTAAGGTTCTGTGCTTCTCTGTAGATCGCATCGTTGAAACAATTCCATCAATGATAAAGATATGATCTCCACCGAGCTCATCTTCTGCCAACTGGCTACGAACGGTCTGTCTTAGCAGTGTGGAAGAAATAAAGGACCAACGTTTGTTTGCACACACACTTGCTGCTACAACAGACTCTGTTTTTCCGACCCGTGGCATGCCACGAATGCCCACTAAATAATGTCCATCACGTTTATAAAGCTCGGCCATAAAATCAACCAAAAGCCCCAGTTCACGACGGATAAAACGGAATGTTTTACGTTCAGCTGCATCCCTTTCAATATAACGTCCATGTCTAATCGCTAAGCGATCACGGACTCTTGGTTCACGAAACTTTGTTACTGATACACTGCCAATCGTATGTAAAATGGATTTAAAGCGTTCCACTTGGTCATCACTGTCACTACTAAGTAACATACCTCGTCGACTGTCATCAATACCGTTAATGGTCATAATATTAATGGAAAGCATCCCAAGTAACGAAGAAATATCCCCTAGAATCCCCGGTCTGTTTTCTAATAATTGGTATTCAAAATACCATTCCTTCATAATCAACACCGCCTTGTCCAAAAAAGAATGATGGAACATGGATTCTGACAAATTCAGCTAAAATATTCACTACTTTTGTTAATGATAATGGATTTTTAGCTGAATTGAAAGGTTTTTTATAGATGCCATACATTTTATTCAATCCTAATTATGTTTAACATATAAAAAAGGCACCGCTACTATAATATGCGGTACCTAAAAAACATATGACTATTTGTGATCAACAAGTTTCACCATCATGTTGGCAATGGCATGCTGTTCTTCTTCATCTGCTACTTTCCAAAGCTCAGCAAGCACACGTTCTTGTTCATTTTTTGGCTCTACTTGACCTGCAAGGTATTCGCCAACTTGATGAGCTACATCTGAAATAACTCCTTCAGATAAGCCTTGATCCTGCGCTTGATCCAAACGAACATTTAAAAACTCTTTCCAATGGTCCCAGTTATCAACTACTGACATGGTTAGATTCCTCCTTAAATTGTACTACGCAATTAGCATTCGTCATTTAGCCAATTTTATACGGAGAAATTCAAGGCTTTTTAATGCCAGGCACCATTTACTTCGATGATTTGTCCATTTAGATAATGAGAATCAGGACCAACTAAAAAGAGCACTGCGTTAGCGATATCCTGAGGTGTACCTAATGTTCCCGCTGGAATGTCATCTTCAATCAATTGTCGATCCTCTTGGCTGTAATCGTGCATCATTCTTGTTTCAATCGCACCAGGAGCTATCGCATTCACTTGAATTCCACTAGGTGCAACTTCCTTTGCAAGTCCTTTAACAAAACTGTTAAGCCCACCTTTTGCTGCAGAGTACGCCACTTCATATGATGCACCGGTCACTCCCCAGATGGAAGAGATTGCAATGATTTTCCAGCTTTTTTTTGAATCATTGCTGAAGTAGCTGGCGAGCAAGCTTCATCGGAGTAAACAAATGCACCATCATCAGCTCTGTTAAATCTTGATCAGTTAATTCGGTTAATAGTCCACGTATGGAGTGACCTGCAGCGTGCACAAACACATCAACCGGACCCGTTAATTGCGCTAATAGACGTTCAGGTCCATCAGGTTGAGATAAGTCAGCCTGGATCAATATCACTTCTGCACCGTTACGTTGACACTTTTTTTGAACCTGTTCTGCTTGTTCGCGGTTCCGGTGATAATGAATACTTAACAATACATCTGGTGTCGCAAACGTTTCTGCAATCGCTGCACCAATGCCACCAGATGCACCAGTAATCAAAGTATGCTTTTTCTCGATCATGCTTCTGCGCGTACCTGACAAACCGTTGAACGAGATAGCTGAAAATGATCACGCAATATGTCTTCTAGCTCTGTTTTTGTGAATGATTCTAATACAGGAACCACATCAAATAGGTTCATTTGATTAAATTGATACCTTGTAAACTGAGTGGCAATAAACTCAGGTGAATTTAACGAACGTAGGAAAGACCCTATTTTTTTCTTCACAGCCCGTTCCATGCTTTGCTGATTAATCTCACTTTGGACAAATTCTTGGATCATGCTTTTAATTTGCTCAGCTAATTGATCCGGATCTGGCGAATCTCCACCAACAATCGTGAAGCCAAATCCATGTTCACCAGTGTATTCATATGAAAACGTATCATCAATCAAACCTGAATCATATAACGTTTGATAATTCTTAGAACTTTGCCCAAACATTAAATCAAGCAGAATTTTGACCCCAAGCTCACGTTTTAATAAATCATGTCCTTGACGATCCGTACCTGTTTCCTTAATACCTACTAAGCATTTTGGTGCTTGAACAGGCATACGAATGATTGTTTTTTCTTTTGCAACATGATCTGGTTCTTCTTCAAAAAAGCGCTTAATGTCCTGTGGTGGGGCAAACGTTTTGCCAGCCTGGTTCGCTTTAATTTGCTTCATAACTTCTTCTGGTTCCACCGCTCCAACAACAAATAAGAGCATATTGCTTGGATGATAGAAGGTGTGATAACACTTGTATAACCAATCATCTGTAATATGTGAAATTGATTCGATCGTACCTGCGATATCAATTTTTACAGGATGATGCACATAAAGATTCTCTATCACACCAAAATAAAGTCTCCAATCAGGATTATCATCATACATCGTGATTTCCTGATTAATGATTCCTTTTTCCTTCTCGACACTTTCAGGAGTAAAATAAGGATGCTGAACAAAATCAACTAATGTCTCTAAGTTCTTAGCAACGTTAGACGTACTAGAAAATAAATAGGCTGTGCTTGTAAAACTAGTGAATGCATTAGCTGATGCACCTTGCTTACTAAAATCATGGAATACGTCGCCCTTTTCATCTTCGAACATTTTATGCTCTAAGAAATGAGCGATGCCATCTGGAACTAAAAGTTCTTCGTCTCCATCAATCGGTACAAAGCGATGATCAATGGAACCATATTTTGTTGTAAAAGTCGCAAACGTCTTATTAAATCCCTCTTTTGGGAGAATGTAAACGTTGAGTCCATTTTCCAGTGTTTCATGATAAAAGGTTTCATTTAATTGCTTAAACGGCACTTGATTCATTTTCTTCTCCTCCCTTCAGAAAGTAGATCGTATCAAGCTCACATTTGTTTGCAGCAGCAATGATCTCTTCTCTGCTAACACTCTCAATTTGCTCTAACAGCTTCTCGACTGATTGATTAGCGTTACTAAGGACCTCGCGATAATTTAGCTCGATTTGGCCAGAGGCTGAATCGGAAGTCTCGAGTAATTGATTACGTAACATGGATTTTGTCTGCTCAATCTCATCCTCTGTAAAATCGCCTTTTTTCATTAAAGAAAACTGTTCTTGAATAATCTCTACTGCTCGATCATATTTTTCAAATTCAATGCCTGCCATTACCATCAAAATACCTTTATGACTCTCAAGACGCGAGGCTGCATAATAGGCTAGACTCTCTTTCTCACGCACATTTATAAATAATTTGGAGTGTGAGAATCCGCCGTACATCCCATTAAATACTTGCATTGCCGCATAGTCAGCATCACCATAATGAGTATGTGTACGGAACCCCATGTTTAGTTTACCTTGTTTAATCTCTTGAGTCTCCGCTACCACCTTTACCTCTTTCACAACTGGTGACTTAGGACGTTTTGCAGGTTCATGTTTATTTGATTGTTTTAGTTGAAACGCTTGGTGGATCTCGTCGGTAACCTGCTTTTCATCCACATCACCAACGATATATAGATCGATGTTGTCGGTTTGTAGCATGCCTTTGTAATACTCATAAAGTGATGTAGGAGTGATGGCTTCTACTCCAAGCTATATCACCAAATGCCGGAATCGCATAGGCTTCACCTTTGCACATCACTTCTGTTGCTTTCATATTGGCATAACGCATCTTATCATCGTAAACAGACTCAATTCGTTGCTTTAATGTTCTTTTCTCAGTCTCAACAACCTCTGAAACAAAGGCTTCATCTTTGAGCTCAGGATGTAAAATCACATCTGAGAGAACTTCCAAAGCTTGTTGCAGCAAAGAATCTGTATCACGTAAATAACGTTCATTTGCAACATCCATAAAAAATGTCATAACGTGCTGTTCTCCACTTTTACGAACATCTCCACTTAATCTCGCTCCGTACAAATCATCAAGATGTACCCGAAGTTTTTGGCGTGATGGCCATTTTTTAGTTCCACCTTGCAGCACATGTGGCAATAGTGCACGTAAGGCAACCGTTTCTTTTTCGAGTGGTGCACGAAGCATAACCATTAGTGTGGTCGTTTTGTATTTATCCGTTTTCATCACGTGAACATGAATACCTTGATGCTCAAATTGCTGTTCATTTTGTTCCATATCGGCACTCATTCCTTTCCATAAATAGCGTCATTAAAGCAACCTGCATATCCTTCTAGTATACCATATTAAGGAATCATTCATGCCTAATCAGACTTCAATTTCATAAAAAACAACCGAGATCCTTTGATCCGGTTGTTTTTTGATTACGTCATAAATCGTTTACGAAGCACATGAAATTTAAATTTATCAGCTCGGAAATAATTTTGCGAGTATAAGATCGGTTGGTCATGCTGGTCATAATGAGTTTGATTTAAAAGAAGTAGTGCAGAACCTGCATCCGACTCAAGCAGCTCTGATACCGTTTCATGATATCCAATCGGTTCAATATACGTAACAGCATACGTAATGATTTTACCAATTTCACTTAAAAATTGAAAAAGGGATTTCGTTTCATGAACGGAACGATTTGAGAGTAAATGATAAGGCACCCGATCAAGACAATAGACAACAGGCACATCATCCGCGGTACGTAGCCGCTCAATTTGAAAAACCTTTTCTAAATCACGTTGTTTAAAGAGCTCCTGATCTTCTTCTGTTGCTTCTAAAATAGAGTCAGATAAAAAAATCGTGCCAGGCTCCATATTTGCCTTACGAATCATATCCGTCACACTTGATAGTTCTTCAATTCCAGCAGTTAGCATGGGCTTTGCGTTTACAAATGTGCCAACACCATGCCTCCTCACTAGAAGACCCTCATCCTCAAGCAGACGAAGCGCCTCCCGTAAAGTAGCACGGCTGACTCCAAGTTGTTTGGCTAATTCAAATTCAGATGGAAGTTGCTTTCCCTCTTCGTATTTCTCTATGTCTTGGCGCAACTTATCAATAACCTGTAAATATAGTGGTCTGTAATCAGTTTTGATCACAGTCTCTCCCCCCATTCATCTTCTATACAACCTAAGACGACACTTCATCCTCTGATTTGGCTGAAATAAGCACCTCACGTGGTTTGCTACCTTCATACTTACCTACGATTCCGCGGAGCTCCATCTCATCAATTAACCGGGCAGCTCGTGTATAACCAATTCTAAATCGGCGTTGTAGCATCGATACAGAAGCGGTATTCATCTCCACAACAAGGTCAACTGCTGACGAATAAAGCTCATCTTGAACCTCTGCTTTTGGCGTTTCTACTTCCTCAGTTGGTGTCATCTCTTCTTGATATTGTGCTTTTTGCTGAGAAATGACAAAGTCAACAATATCCTCTACCTCTTCATCTGATAAGAATGCACCTTGAATTCTTGTCGGTTTATTTGCACCAACAGGCAAGTACAACATATCCCCACGACCTAATAACTTCTCGGCTCCACCTGAATCCAGAATCGTTCTCGAATCCGTTTGTGAAGAAACACCAAAAGCAATTCGAGAAGGAATATTCGCTTTTATGACCCCTGTTATTACATCTACTGATGGTCTCTGTGTCGCAATAATCATATGGATACCAGAAGCTCTTGCCATTTGTGCCAATCTGGCAATCGAATCTTCTACATCCCCTGATGCAACCATCATTAGATCAGCCAATTCATCAACAATCACTACAATATAAGGTAGGAAAGGTTGCTTAGCCTCTCCTGACTCATTTTGCTTTCTAATTAATTCGTTGTAGCCTTCCAAATTCCTCGTTCCACTATGCGAAAATAAATCATAACGTCTTTCCATTTCAGCGACTACTTTTTTTAAGGCTTGTGAGGCTCTTTTAGGTTCAGTTACAACAGGTGTTAGAAGATGTGGAATCCCATTATAAACATTTAACTCAACCATTTTAGGATCAATCATCATCAATTTTACTTCATGTGGTTTTGCTTTCATTAAAATACTTGTGATAATACCGTTAATACATACACTTTTCCCGCTACCAGTTGCTCCGGCTACGAGTAAGTGAGGCATTTTGTTCAACGGCGCAAGCACAGGTTCACCAGAAATATCTCGTCCAAGTCCAACGGAAAGTACATGCTCGTCTGCTTTAGATGGTGTAGAATCAAGTACTTCACGTAAAGAAACAATCGCCACTTCTTTATTTGGAACTTCAATTCCAATCGCTGATTTTCCTGGTATTGGTGCTTCAATTCGAATATCTTTTGCTGCAAGTGCAAGTGCCAGATCATCTGCAAGATTTACGATTTTACTCACTTTTACGCCAATATTCGGATTCACTTCATATTTGGTTACAGCTGGTCCTAAATGAACTTTTGTTACACGTGCTTTAACCCCGAAACTATCTAACGTCTGCTCTAGCTTTCGGGCATTAGATGTTAGCTGCTGTTTCTCTTGATGTTGACCTGGTGTAGATGCTGATTTTAATAAGTCAAAAGAAGGAAGTATGTATGATTCATTTGTTTCTCCAGCTGTCACAAGAGAAGCCGAGACCATCGTTTCTTCCTCTACTGATTCGTTACTCTTAGCTGGTTCTGTTTTTACTTGAGTTTGTTCAGCTTGCTTTTGTTGTGCAGGTTGCTCAGGTGTTTGATCCTGATAAGCATTTTGAGAGAAATCAACGATCTCAGGAATTTCCGTTGGATACGTTTCCTCTGGCTCGGTAGTTGTTGAACGTGTTTTTCTTGTTTTTTTGTTTTCTTCCTGACTCTGTTGCTCTTTCTTCTTCTCTTCTCGAAGCGTTCGTTCTTCTTTCATTTTTTCTTTGGACTGTTTACTCCACTGTAAGCTCTCTTTAAATAAAGACGTCATAAAATCAACAATGCCAAGATACGTCTTTCTAAATCCTTTACCTAACAGTTCAGAAACAGATCTACCTGTGATGAGAATCGTTCCAATAATCATGAGAATAATACATAAAAAGATGGTCCCACCACTTGCAAAAAGAAAGTGACTTACAGCAAAGGCAACTGCACCAATCATACCTCCACCTAGTTCACCACTTAGACTGTTTCCACTTGCTTCAAGCCAAAATAAATCCCAAGTATTACGGATGACAGATGTATCCGAAAAACCTCCACTTGCACCTAGAGACCGAAACAAGCTCCAGTGACCAAGCAAGGCAAGTGAGAGAACAATGATATAAAAACCTGCCATACGCCTTGACCAAAATGCAGGTTTTGTTCTCTTGAACATGATAAACAAAGATACAACAAGCAGTCCAATGGCCAAAAGGAAAAACCATTCCCCTAGAAAAAAACGAAACAAACGAACAAAGGCTTCTCCTACACTACCTAACCTCGCTAGTGTTACAACCGCTACTACAAGTAGGGCCAAGCCTACAATTTCGTAAGTCAGCTGCGATTTCCAATTTGTCTTTTTCCGTTTTTTGCGTCTTGCCATAGTACGGTCACCCTTTTATCCATTCGTCTATCCTAATATGAATAAGCAGCCAGATTGGCTGCTTTTCATGTATTCGATGGCTATTATTATAGCATAATCTGCATGTAGAACGAGCAATTAAATTAGCGGATTTGCATCAATAATTGCCCCTGGGCTAAGCTGTTGATTTAAATACAGACTTACATCACTAGAAACAAGACGAACAACCCTATATCTACCTGATTCAATTGGCTCAACAATCAGCTGTCCACTTTCAAAAGGAATTGTCATTTGTTGACTAAACTCATCACCTGTAGCTGGATACACTTGATCAAGAGGCATGCTTGTATATAAAATCATTGCATAATCTCTCCTTGCTTATATCCCTCGATCAACTGATTCAACTTTTTCATCGCTTTCCCAATACCACCAACTTCATTGATCAATCCACAGTCAACTGCATCCACACCAATCACATTGGTCCCAATATCTCTTGTTAAATTCCCCTTAGAGAACATCAACTCTTTGAATTTCTCCTCAGAAATATCTGAATGGGCTGTCACAAAGCGAATAACCCGCTCTTGCATCTTATCCAAATATTCAAACGTTTGTGGTACACCAATGACCATTCCCGTTAGGCGTATCGGGTGAATCGTCATCGTTGCCGTCTCAGCAATGTACGAGTAATCGGATGCCGTTGCAATTGGAACTCCTATTGAATGGCCTCCACCTAGCACTAACGTCACTGATGGCTTAGACATGGAAGCAATCATTTCTGAAATCGCGAGCCCTGCCTCCACATCCCCACCAACCGTATTCAATATTATGAGTAATCCCTCAATTTTTGAATTCTGCTCAGCTGCCACAAGCTGAGGAATAATATGCTCATATTTAGTTGTTTTATTTTGTGGAGGTAACTGCATATGCCCTTCAATCTGACCAATTACAACTAGACAATGTATATTTGATGCTTCCATTTCAGGCACATTTGTTTGACCAAGCTCTTGAATTTTTTCAACCAACGAAGACTTTTTCTCCCCTGGATCATTCGGCTGCTGTTCAGGTTTTTCGTTCATGGCTTTCACTCTCCTTATTTGTGTACATAGACGTAGTATGTTCGGTTAGACCTTCGCTCATGCGTGAGAAGAAATTGTTGATGATTAATAAGGTGAGACTCGGCTTTTGGCTTGTTAGCTCCTCTTTTGGCTTGTGGGGGTGGGGTTTTGGCTAGTATCCACTCCGCTCATGAGCCTTATCCTCCGCCAACAACCTGCCTCTCTCACTTTTCAGACACAAAAAAGCACAGCTCGCTGAGCTGTGCTTTTTAATCATTTACACTTCCATAATAATCGGTAGGATCATTGGACGTCTTTTAGTTTTTTCATAGAGGTGTCTGCTTAGTCCTTCTCTTACGTTGCTTTTTAGAGATGACCATTCGCTTACTTTCTCTGACATGCATTTCTTTAAAATATTACTTACGAGTTCGTTTGCATCCTCAAGTAGTTGCTCTGATTCTCGTACGTAGACAAAACCACGTGAAATGATGTTAGGTCCAGATTCAATTGTACCTGTTTTTTTGTTCAGTGTAACAACTACAACTAAGATACCATCTTTAGATAGGAGTCTGCGATCACGTAAAACAATGTTACCTACGTCACCAACACCTAATCCGTCAATTAGAACATTACCGGATGGAATTTTGCTTGCTCGTCGTGCTTGTTTATTTGTAAATTCAACAACTTCACCTTTTTCTACAATGAAGATGTTTTCATCTGGAATCCCTACACCTAATCCCAAATTACGGTGCGCATGTTGCATACGAACCTCACCATGAACTGGTAGGAAGTATTTTGGTTTCATTAGATTTAGCATCAGCTTTAGTTCTTCTTGGCTACCGTGTCCAGATGCATGAACTTTTGAGGAGCCATAGACAACTTCTGCTCCAATTCGATGCAATTTATCAATAACCGCAGAAACAGATTTTTCATTACCAGGAATCGCTGAAGCGGCAATAATCACGGTATCATAAGCATTGATTGTGATTTGACGGTGAGCCCCTTTTGCCATACGGGTTAAGGCAGACATCGGCTCTCCTTGGCTACCAGTTGTTAAAATCACTAGTTGCTCAGGCTTATATTTGTTCACCTCATCTAATTCAATGATTAGATCCTTTGGTGGAGATAGATAGCCTAATCGAGTTGCAATGGAAATAACACGAATCATACTTTTTCCAACGATTGCTAGCTTACGATTTGCTTTAGCTGTTGCTTCAATAATCTGTTGGATTCTGTGCACATTTGATGCGAACGATGTGACAATTAGTCGCCCGGTTGTTTTACGGAACACATCTGTAATACCAATTCCAACTTCTGATTCAGATTTAGTTGTTCCAGGACGTTCAGCATTTGTACTATCAGATAAAAGGCAAAGAACACCCTTATGACCGATGTTTGCCATTTTTCCGATGTCGGCTTGTTTTCCATCAACTGGAGTCTGGTCAAATTTAAAGTCACCTGTATGTACAATCGCACCCTGAGATGTCTCAACACATACACCAACACAATCCGGGATACTATGGCTTGTCCGGAAAAAGGAAACCGGAGTTGAACCAATCTTAATGCGTGATTTAGCATCAATGGTTTTAAGCTTAACAGAACGTAAAATACCCGCTTCTTTCAGCTTCTCTTCAACTAATCCCAATGTTAATTTTGTGCCATACACTGGTACGTTTACTTTTTTAAGAACGTAAGATAATCCTCCAATATGGTCTTCGTGTCCATGTGTGAGCACGATGCCCTTCACACGATCTGCTTGCTCTGTTAGATAAGATACATCCGGAATAACAATGTCTACTCCTAACATATCGTCATCTGGGAACATCAACCCTGCATCAATAATAATAATATCTTCATCAACTTCTACTCCGTACATATTCTTTCCGATTTCGCCAACGCCACCTAGGGCGAATACACGAATTTTTTCAGTAATCTGCTTCGACAATGGTCTTTCCTCCTATACATGTTTGCAAAATTCTCATATCAAAATCGGCGTCCTTATTTCTATAGGTCGCCTGGTCGATTCCGTTCCCCGTTTCATTCTTATTAATCCTTTACTTATCCATCCTGAATAAGTACCCGAACGCATCACTTGATTTCAGTATACCTTATTTTTCTAGTGAAAAACAAGTACAACCAAAACGAAAAACCCGACTATTAAAGTCGGGCTTTCTGAACTACTATGAAAAAAAGGAATCTACTAATTCTTGCTCTTCAGATGTTAACGAGAGTAAAGGTAATCTGGTTCCACCAGTATCGATTCCTATTTTTTTTAAACGATGTTTTACACAGACTGGATTCGGTGATAAAAACAGTGCCTTCATCTTTGGCAAAAGACTAAGATGCAATGTTGCAGCACGTTTTGTTTCACCTGATTTAAAAGCATTAACCATTTCTTTCATCTGATTTCCTATCACATGAGAGGCAACAGACACGACCCCGTGTGCTCCAATTGAGAGCGCAGGTAGTGTTAACGAATCGTCTCCACTATAAACAATAAATTGTTCATCAGTATGATCAATAATCGTTGCCATATGCTCTAGATCACCACTTGCCTCTTTTAACGCGATAATATTATCAAGCTTAGATAAGGCAATCACTGTCTCAGATAACATATGTGCTCCTGTACGGTGAGGCACATTATATAACATGACAGGCAAAGAAACGTTTGTGGCGATTTGCTGAAAATGGGCAAACATACCGGATTGGTTCGGTCGATTATAATAAGGAACAACCGCCATAATGCCATCTGCCCCAAGAACTTCTGCCTGTTTAGACAAAGCTACAGACGATGCTGTATCATTAGAACCCGTCCCAAGTATGACGGGAACTCGTTTATTTGTATAATCAATCGCAAATTGAAACAACTCTAGCTTTTCTTTTGTTGAAAGCGTTGGGGACTCCCCCGTTGTTCCTGCTACTACTAAAGCATCTGTACCCGTTGCAATCAAATGGTCAATTAATTCGGAGGCCGCTTTAAGATCAAGTTCTCCATTCGAATCAAAAGGAGTCACCATCGCGGTTAATACCTGCCCGAAATCCATCTGCTCACTCTCCTCGATGTCCGAATAACGCTTCTTGGCCGAGTCCTGCTTTTTCAAGTTGAAACATGTGATGAAGAGCATTAACTGCTTTACTCATATCCTCATTTTTCACTAAAACCCAAATTGTTGTATGAGAATCAGCCGACTGGAGAATTTGGATATTTTCTTGTGACAAGGCACTAACAATCTTAGCCGTGACACCTGGGACACCAGTCATACCTGCTCCAACCGCAGATACTTTTGCACAATTGCGCTGTACTTCTGGTTTAAATCCAAGTCTAGTTAAGGTCTCAATCGCACGATCAGCCGCCGCATCCATAACGGTGTAAACCACACCACTAGGTGAAATATTAATAAAATCAACGCTGATTTTTTCCATGGCCATTGACTTAAAGACTTTTTCTTGTACATCATAATGACCTTCACGTGCTGATACTTTAATTTGAGTTACATTTGCCAAATGAGCAATACCTGTAATCAATTGCTCCTGAACATCACTTCCTGCACCTCCTGGATGCATGGTTGTAATTAATGTTCCTTTTTTGCTCGAGTATGTCGAGCGAATATGAATCGGAATTTTAGCTTGCATCGCAATTTCAACGGCACGAGGGTGAATCACTTTTGCCCCTTGATAGGCCATATTACAAATTTCATTGTACGTCATTGTTTTAAGCGGTCTTGCTTTCTCAACAATACGAGGGTCAGCTGTCATCACACCCTCTACATCTGTGAAAATATCGACCCATTCCGCATTGACAGCAGCTGCAAGAGCAGTAGCTGATGTATCGCTGCCTCCTCGACCAAGTGTTGTGGTTTCACCAGTTTTGGATTGCCCTTGAAACCCTGCAACAACAAGAACGTCATGATGCGTTAACAATGAACGCAAGTGGTCTGATTTCATATCTAAAATCTTGGCGTTCGAGAAATCTTCGTTCGTACGAAAACCAGCTTGAGCTCCGGTCATCGCTCTAGATTTGAGACCCACAGATGCAAGTAAATCAGAAAAGATAACGGATGAGATCACTTCTCCACATGAAGCTAATAAATCTTGTTCTCTTTTTGGTAGTTCGCTGCTAGCCAAACCGAGTAAGGTGTCCGTTGCGTATGGATCGCCAGCACGACCCATAGCTGAGACCACAACGATTACTTTTAATCCTTCATCTACCGCCTTGCGTACATGGTTTGCTGCTAATTTTCTTGTCTGATCATCTTTGACGGATGTTCCTCCGAATTTTTGAACAATTAGTTTCATAGCTCACACTCTTCTTAGGATAATAGATCTTGCTGAATTAGACTTTCTGCGATTTGAACAGAGTTCAGTGCTGCACCTTTTAGTAGGTTATCTGACACAACCCAGAAGTGATACCCATTTGCTTTGTCTAAATCTTGACGAATTCTACCCACAAAAACATCATCTTGCCCTACTGCATTAGATGCCATTGGGTAAATTTGATTTGCTGTATCATCTTGTAGTGTAACCCCTGGTGCATCACTAAGAAGTGTTTTAAGTTCGGCAACTGTAGTACCTTCTTGCTCGGTTTCAATATAAACAGATTCTGAATGCCCTGTTTCTATCGGTAGACGAACACACGTTGCAGACACTTGCAGGTCAGCCATATTTAAGATTTTTTTTGTTTCATTTATCATTTTCATTTCTTCATATGTGTAGCCATTTTCTTGAAAAACATCAATTTGCGGGATCGCATTAAAAGCAATTTGATAATGCTTTTTGTCTCCTCCAACAGGAAGGATCTCGGCTTTTGCTTCCTTACCAGCAAGGATATCAGCGGTTTGGCTCTTTAATTCATTTACAGCTTCAAGTCCTGCACCAGATACTGCTTGATATGTTGAAACAATGACCTTTTTTAATCCGATTTTTTGGCGAATTGGTTCTAGTGCGGCAACCATTTGAATCGTTGAACAATTTGGATTTGCAATAATTCCTTTGTTCCATTTTAGATCAGTTGGGTTAACTTCCGGCACAACTAGAGGTACTTCAGGGTCCATACGGAAAGCACTTGTATTATCTACAACAATCGCTCCTCGTTTAACGGCCTCTGGCGCTAACGCTTTAGAAACCGATCCACCCGCACTAAATAATGCAATTTGAATTCCTTCGAATGATTCTGGAGTTGCCTCTTCGACAGTATACGCTATTCCTTTAAAAGAAATCTCTTTGCCCGCTGAGCGTTTTGAAGATAATAGTTTTAAGCTTGCAATTGGAAAATCTCTTTTTTCAAGAGTAGCCAGCATTTGCTGTCCTACTGCACCTGTTGCACCAACAACTGCGATATGGTAACCATTTTTAGACATTATTCATTCTCCCTTCCCATCCAACAAGTTCGTATTCTCTTTGGCATAAGCCATTTACTCTATTAAACTTTACGGGAAAAAGGGGTTTTGTGCAACCTTGGTCATTTAATCACGATATTTTTCGATAATGACAGGCTGAAGCTGACGCCCTAAAATAGCAGCTTCAACAGTATCTGGTAAGGCATCCATTCGTGCGACCATAGACGTTGGTTTTTTATCTGGTGCATCCTGGCCAAATGGAATAAAATAAATATGTTTGGCTGCCATTAACTTCATAATATTCACACCGTTTAATCCCAGTGCATCATTTGTAGAGATACCTAGTACAACCGGATTCCCATTTCGTAATGTTGCTTTGGCGCCCATTAGCACAGGGTTATCTGTTAATGCATTCGCAAACTTGCTTGCTGAATTACCAGTTAAAGGTGCAATCACCATACAATCCAATGGCGTAGTAGGACCAAATGGCTCGGCTTTAACTATTGAATTGACAAGAGGTTCCGATGTGATGGAAGCTATTTGTTCTAACCAATCATCACTGTCACCAAACTTTGTATCAGTTGATTCGACTGTATACGTTGCAAAAGGTGTTACTTTTGCCCCTAACTCTACAAGCCTTTTCATTTGTGGTAAAACCTCGCTGTATGTGCAATGAGAACCTGTTAAACCAAAACCTATATGTTTTCCTTTAAGACTCATAATCATTCATCCTCCAATTCGTCGCTTTTAAGTAAATCGGCAAGAATAGCAGCTAGGATTTTCCCCGCTGTTTTTGGCGCAACAATACCAGGCATACCAGGTACTAGCATCGCCTTCATCCCTCTTTTTTCTGCGTATCGAAAATCGGTCCCACCTGGTTTTGAAGCCAAATCAATAATTAAGGAATGCAATGGCATTTCAGTAAGTACTCGAGCTGTAATCATGCGAGCAGGAA
The DNA here is from genome assembly GCF_023703085.1 of Alkalicoccobacillus plakortidis. Taxonomy (NCBI): domain Bacteria; kingdom Bacillati; phylum Bacillota; class Bacilli; order Caryophanales; family Bacillaceae; genus Shouchella; species Shouchella oshimensis. The sequence goes on from NZ_JAMQJY010000001.1 coordinate 674,012, forward strand.
TGGTATTAATGCAGATATCAATATCTTTTAGTTCCGTTTGGATATGCTTTGTATGGAATGGCTTTAAACCCATTTCGCTGATTCTAGCAAGCAGAGCTGAGTCATGTGCACCTACCTTTACTTTTGCCCCTAAGGCAGCGAAACTTCTTGCAATGGTCATGCCAATTCTCCCTAAACCTAGTACTGCCACATTGGCATTATGAATCGTTATATCCGTATGCTGAATCGCCATCATTATAGCTCCTTCAGCAGTGGGAATTGAATTGTAAATGGCCACATCATCACGTTCCATTAACTTAACAAGCGGTCTTTTGGCCATCGTTTGGAGCTGATCGAGAAAATCATTACTAATGCCTGTATAAATGGTGCAATGTTTTGGCGTTTTCTCAAGTTGCTCTAGTGATAATGATAGGGTTTCGTTTGAAAATACCGTATCAATCCAAGCCATCTGCACTCATTCCACTCACTGGCAATATAATTGCATCTACTGTTGTCCAGTCGATTTCATCCATAGCGTATTTTGACGCACCAATAAATCCATCATCAAGCTGTTCAAAACCAGCTGAAGGAGATCTTGGCATCAAGAGTCGATAATGTGCGAATAATTTCTAAGTGTCTAGCATCTCCGCCTATTAAAAGGATATGTTTTCCGGTTAACACATTGTCCCTCCTTCTAAAACTCGATTTGTTCTCTGTACTAACAAGCACAGATCATCGTTTTAATCGTTATCTGTGTTTCATCATATGTAATGAGAGATAATCAGTGAATGTTCGTTTGAAGCACAATTAGAAGCTGGGTGAGAGGTGTCTGGATAATCTAAGGCCAAGGTTCTCAGCAGACATTCCGCTCCCTGGATGGAGGCACGCCTCGCCAGGAGGTCGCCCGCCTAATTTGGCTTTGTCAATTCATTTCAACTTTGCCCTTTAGTCAAGCTGGAGTTGGCCTCCCATCCCGTCCGCAATGTGTGAGCATCTATATTTTAATAGGACATAATAAGATTAGTTGTATTAGTGCTACAAAGCAAAAAACCCAAATATTAATGTACGAATAAATCAACATGGAAAAAGCTTGGGCTTGACCAAACGAATGAATTTTAATGAGAACAGTATTGATTAACCGCATGATCTACATTAGAACTTCGCTGATCTGTAAATAACTCAATTTCATTTACAAACAACACAAACTAGTTTAAGGCAGCAGATTCCACCGCGTAAGAAGGGTCTGTCCGAAGCGGTTGCCCTTCTCCTGATTTTTGATCAAACAAAAAAAGAACCATTATGTGTGAATTACACAACATAAGGGTTCTTTTATGGTGATAACTAATACATTTCTGTTTAATCTGCTTTGCCTACACAGTTGGATCAACGTCAATGATGATCATATCTTCGCCAATCTTTTTAATTTGTTGCCAATAGACCGTGACAACCTGATCCTTTTTGCCAAATTGAAACCAGCGCGATGTTGGAATAATAAAAGCGGTTATTTCGCCAGTTTCTTCATTTATGAGCAAATCCGTTTGACCTAATACGCCTAAACGTTCTCCCTTTTGATAATCAACAATTTCTTTTGAGGAAATTTCACTTAATCTCATGCAATCACTCCTTGGTTTTGACCTATTTCAACCTATGTGCTTTTCCATAAAAAAAGACCAAGCCTGATTGGACTGATCTTCGGAATTCTATTTTAAAGCATTTGGCCATTCTCCAGTAGTGCTGACAAGCGATAAAGCCGGTTTTGAGGTTAATATACGCTCAGATAATTCATTCACTGAATCCAATGTCACACTATTAATTTCATCTAGCATTTCATCCATGGTTCTGTGCTGTCTTAGCATGAGTTCGTTTTTACCATTTCGGCTCATTCGACTGTTTGTACTCTCTAAACTAAGCATTAAACTTCCTTTAAGCTGTTCTTTACCATTTTTTAGTTCTTTTTCAGTCATACCTTTTTCCGCCATCTCATGAGTCGTTTCTTCTACCGCTTCAACAAGTGCATCAAGCTGGATATACCCGTTCCAAGCATAAAGTGTTAAAAGACCACTGTCTGAAAATGAAGAGTGATAGGAGAAGACTGAGTAGCATAATCCTCGTTTTTCACGAATCTCTTGAAATAAACGACTACTCATGCTTCCACCAAATGAGTTATTTAACAGCACAAGTGAATAGATAGAAGGATCATCGATAGCAAGACCATTATAACCAATACATAAATGTGCTTGTTCTGCTTCTTTCGCTCGAATTCGCTGCTCTTGAACAAACTGAGGTTTAGTAAGGATTTCAGTTTGCACAGTCGGTTTCACTTTAGCAAACGTTGTTTTTAATTGTTCAATTAACGTCTCATCAATATTCCCTGCAACTGAAATCACAACATAATCACCCGTATAAAATCGATCCATATAAGCACGGAGATCAGCTGATGTAAAAGAAGAAAGCGTTTGATCAGTACCTAAAATTGGATACGCTAAAGGGTGTGAACCATAACAGGCTTCACTTAATAACTCATGAACTAAGTCATCGGGGGTATCTTCGACCATTCGAATTTCTTCTCCAATGACATTTTTCTCTTTTTCCAACTCTTCTTCATCAAATGTAGAATTGAAGAACATATCTTGTAGGACATCTAAGGCAATAAAAGAATGTTCATCAAGTACTTTTGCGTAATAACACGTATATTCTTTAGATGTAAAAGCGTTCACCTGACCACCAATCTGATCAAAAGCTTCAGCAATATCCTGAGGAGACCGGGTGTGGGTTCCCTTAAACAACATATGCTCCAACAGGTGTGAAAGTCCATTTTCCTTCTGTGTTTCGTTTCTTGAACCCGTTCCAACCCAAATGCCCATCGATACGGAGCGAACAGTAGAAATCGGTTCTACTAAAATTCGGACTCCATTGGCTAAATCAATTTTCTGTATCAATCTCTGACCCCCTACTTTTGTCCGTTGGCTTAGGAAACTGTGTACGTGTTTCAGCCAATAAATCGGACACTGTTCCAATTTCATACCCTTTTTCTTTTAATCCAATAATTAATTGCTCTAAACCTCTTGCTGAAGAATCAGTTGGATGCATTAAAATGGTTGCTCCTGGGTGTACTTTACTCAAAACGCGTTGAACCATTTCCTGTGGTTGTGGCTTGCGCCAATCAATGGTGTCAACTGACCATAAAATAGTATGCATGTTCTGATTCGCTGCCTCTTCTACTACTGTGTCTGTAAAGCTGCCACTTGGCGGAGCAAACCACTTTGGTGTAACACCTAGTGTTGCGTCAATGACATCATTTGTTCGTTTTAGTTGATCTATAATTTCAGTCCGCGTTAATTTCTGCATATCAGGGTGGGTATAAGCGTGACTTCCAATTTCATGACTTTCCTCAAAGATCATTTGAGCAACATTGGGATTGTCATGTACCCAAGACCCATCTAAAAAAAATGTCGATTGAACATCGTGACGTTTCATTGTTTTTAATAGCTCTGGGATGTATTCATTGCCCCAAGCAACATTAACAAGTAAGCTGACCATCTGCTTTTGTTCATTTCCGCGGAAAATAGGAGAAGGAGGGAGGTCTTCTAGGTGAACACGTGGCTCCACTTCTTTAAAGACGAGTTTTTTTTCATCAAATACCCCAAGCTCCTTCATCTTATCATACGATTTTCGAACGTCAACCTGTATCCCATTATAGCCAGGAATCGCTTTCCATACCCTATCAACCTTCGCATCTGATGGGGGAATTGAAAACGTTTTAGCTTCTTCTGAAATTTTTTGATATAAGGCGTCTTCTTTTGTGGAGACTGCCTCTGTTTGTGTGAACCGTATCGCATCAACATAAGAAAGTGTAAATGGATTTTGTAGCGCTCCGGCTGTCAATAGAATCAAAGTTAGGACTAAACAAACATGAATTACCGCCCTTTTCATAACAAAACCCCCTCTTCACCGAATCTATGCAAGAGGGGGACAAGGTAGAACATAAAAAAGACTGGTTCATAGCCAGTCCTTCTAAATGGTTTGTATATTATTGTTTGGCTTCTGCTTGTCTTTCTTTATCTTCTTTTAAGATGACTTTACGAGAAAGATTCACTCGACCTTGGTTATCAATTTCTGTTACACGCACCATGATTTCATCACCGATTTTGACAACATCTTCAACTTTGCCAACACGTTCTTCAGCTAGCTGAGAAATGTGAACTAAGCCGTCTTTACCTTTAAACAATTCAACAAAGGCACCAAACTTTTCAATTCGTTTGACTTTACCAAGATAGGTTTCGCCAAGCTGTACTTCTCTAACGATGTCTTCAATAATTTTGCGGGCTTTTTCATTCATTGGTTTTTCAGTTGATGAGATATAAACTGTACCATCTTGTTCGATGTCAATTTTGACACCCGTTTCTTCGATGATTTGGTTAATAATCTTACCACTTGGTCCAATAACATCACGAATCTTATCTGGATTGATTTTCATCGTCATAATCTTCGGAGCAAAGTCTGAAAGATCACTACGGTGTTCACTGATTGCCGTCAACATATTATCTAAGATGATCATTCGTCCACGTTTTGCTTGAGCAAGCGCTTCTTCAAGAATCGTACGATCAATACCTAAGATCTTAATATCCATCTGCAATGCAGTAATTCCGTCTTTTGTTCCTGCTACTTTAAAGTCCATGTCTCCAAGAGCATCTTCCATACCTTGAATATCTGTTAACACACTGACATGCTCTTCATGTTTCACTAGTCCCATTGCAATACCAGCAACTGGTGCTTTAATTGGAACTCCAACATCCATCATAGCTAGTGTGCTCGCACAAATACTCGCTTGAGACGTTGAACCGTTTGATTCAAGTACTTCAGAAACTAAACGAATGGTGTATGGGAATGATTCTTCGGATGGGATAACGGCTTCAAGAGCTCGCTCACCTAATGCTCCATGTCCAATTTCACGACGGCCAGGTGCACGAATAGGGCCTGTTTCCCCTACACTAAATTGAGGGAAGTTATAGTGATGCATAAAACGTTTTGATTCTTCAAGGCCTAGACCGTCAAGAATTTGAACGTCTCCAAGTGCTCCAAGTGTACAAATACTTAATGCTTGTGTTTGTCCACGAGTAAACAACCCAGATCCGTGTGTTCTAGTTAAGTAGTTAACTTGAGACGACAGTGGACGGATCTCATCAATAGCTCGTCCATCAGGACGGACTTTTTCTACCGTAATTAGTCGACGTACTTCTTCTTTTACGAATTTCTGTAAAATTTCTTTTACTGCTGAGACAGCAACGGTTTCATCCTCTTCGAAAGGTTCTACCGTCTTTTTAATAACAGCATCAATTGCTTCCTGACGAGCATGTTTTTCTTGAACCTGAACCGCTTGCTTTAATTCAGCTTCAGCAAGTTCACGAATCTTTGCCTCAAGATCAGCATCCGTTGTTTTTAAAACAACTTCTTTTTTCTCTTTACCAACTTGAGCAATAATCTCTTCTTGGAAGGCAATTAAACGCTTAATTTCATCATGACCAAACATAATCGCTTCAAGCATAAGTTCTTCCGATAGCTCTTGTGCTCCAGCCTCTACCATGTTGATTGCCTCTTTTGTACCAGCAACTACAAGATTCAGATCACTCGATGCCAATTGATCAGTAGAAGGGTTAATCACTAGCTCACCTTCAATACGGCCAACAGTCACACCAGCAATTGGTCCTGCAAACGGGATATCAGAAATCGATAGTGCCATTGAAGAGCCAATCATCGCAGCCATTTCAGAAGAAGCATTAAGATCTGAACTCATAACAATACTGATTACTTGAACCTCGTTACGAAAACCATCTGGAAATAACGGTCTAATTGGACGGTCAATTAAACGACTCGTTAAGATAGCACGCTCACTTGGACGTCCTTCTCTTTTAATAAATCCACCAGGGATTTTTCCAGCTGCATATAGGCGTTCTTCATAGTTCACTGTAAGTGGAAAGAAAGGAAGATCCTTTGGTTCCTTAGAAGCTGTTGCAGTTGATAGTACGGCAGTGTCTCCATAACGGACAAGTACTGCACCGTTTGCTTGTTTAGCAAGCTGACCTGTTTCAATTGTCAGTGTGCGTCCAGCCCATTCCATAGAAAATTCTTGTTTACCTTGTTCCATTTGCGCGTACTCCTCTCTTGCACAGATTAATCATATTCATCTTAGTATGACCAAGCATTCTAGACGAGCATAATTGTGTTATTTACTACATGTTATCAAACCAAGAAAAAAGCGGGAACAAGTCCCCGCTTTTGTCGTGTTTATCGGCGTAAGCCAAGCTTGTCAACTAGATCACGGTAGCGCGCTACGTCTTTATCACGTAAGTACGTTAATAAGTTACGACGCGAACCAACCATTTTCAAAAGACCACGTCTTGAGTGATGATCCTTTTTATGAGTACGTAAATGCTCATTTAGTGTGTTGATTTGCTCTGTAAGGATAGCTACTTGAACCTCTGGAGAACCAGTGTCAGTATCATGCGTTTTAAATGTAGCAATTAGCTCATTTTTACGCTCTTGTGTTAATGCCATCCTGTTCACCTCCTTTAAATTGTATCCAGATTCCGAGCAGACGTTGGTGAAGCGCCGTGCCAAGAAACGGTTGTGTACAATAAGTACATGAATTACTATACCTTGCTTTTCCATAGATTGCAAGGGCAAACCGATGAGAACTAAAGATTGTTTTCGCGAGCGACAGCTTCCGTTTGTTGCTTATCTAAAGCAAGCTGCGCCTTTAGCTCTTCAATGCCATTAAAGCGCTTTTCATCTCTAATTCGAGTAAACCAGGAGATTTTTACTGTTTCCCCGTAAATCTGTTCATCGAAATCAAGTAAATGTACTTCAATGGACGGAAGATCTTTACGCTGCTCATGAAAGGTCGGTTTAAATCCAACATTACACATTCCGACATACTCTGTATCATGAACTGTTACCTTCACCACATAAACTCCTGTCTTTGGGATCAAGTAACGTTGGTTAAGCTTAACATTAGCTGTCGGATAGCCAATTGTACGTCCTCGCTTTTCACCATCTTCAACAGTTCCTTCTACTACATAGTGTTCACCTAAAAGATCCTTTATCTCTGCAACTTTTCCTTCTTGCAAAAGCATACGTAATGCAGTTGAACTCACTTTTATCCCTTCTCTTTCCACCTTAGATACGGCTGTCGAACTGAATAAACCTCTAGAATGAAGTGGCATGGTGTCCATTGTTCCCTTGCCTTTTTTACCATAGGTAAAGTCAAATCCAGCAACCACGTGCCTAGCACTCAAAGCAATTAAGTATTGATCTACAAATTCCTGAGGTATTAAATTGGCTAAAGATTGATTAAATTCTACCACATACGTACGATCAACACCTAGTTCAGCGATTCTCTCTAGTTTATCCGGTAGCGGCGTTAGAAAATGCATCGGCTGACTAAGCTGTTGCAGCACCTCTTTAGGGTGGGGATGGAACGTCATCACTGCACTAATCAGATTATTTTTTTTCGCATATTCAACGGCTTGATTAATGACATGCTGATGTCCTTTATGCACTCCATCAAAGTAACCAAGAGCAAAAACAGTTGGTTCGGAAAAAAGTTGCGACTGATCAATTGGATGGCTAAGATATATCGTTTGCATCAATCCTTTTCCTTTCTAGCTACTTGCTCTGGAGCTTGAAACAAGATTTTTTCTGGTTTCATTTTATTTGGTTTTTCTGGATGTGGTTTATAAATGGCAAGCAACTCGTTGTTTATGGAATATACAACAACTCGATCACTTGTACCAAGTTCTTCACATGATAACACAGCACCATTGCGAATTCGCGCCTCAACATCAGATGGAACCTGAATCGTTTTCCATCCTGTTAACGCACGTTCAAATGGTAATAGTTGATCCATTCGTTTTTCAAGTTCCATCTGTTCGAGTTGTTCAAGCGTTACACAATCAGCTAATGTAAACGGTCCAGATGCGGTCCGTTTTAGCTTAGACATATGTGCTGGATAACCAAGAGCTTCTCCAATCGCAACGGCTAATGTACGGATATACGTACCTTTGCTACATGTAACGGCAAAACGAATTGAATATGTATCGTGGCTATTTTTTTCTAATTGTATCAACTCAATTGAGTGGATGGTAATTTGTCTTTTTGGTCGCTCTACCTCTTGATTTGCTCGTGCATACTCATATAATCGCTTTCCGTTAACTTTTACGGCTGAATACATCGGTGGAACTTGTATTTGTTCACCTAAAAAAGAGTTGAGTACAGCTTTTATTTCTGCTTCGGTCCATGTTTGATCGACAATTTTTTGTTCAACGATTTCTCCATCTGCATCTTCGGTAGTCGTTGTATAACCAAGTGTTAATTCAGCCTCATACGTTTTCCCAAAGTCAGACATATACTCAGCTACTTTAGTTGCTCTTCCAATACAAATTGGCAGAACCCCCGTTACACTGGGATCTAACGTTCCAGTATGACCTACTTTTTTTGTCTGATAAAGTTTACGAATGCGATAGACACAATCATGTGACGTCATGCCTGCCGGTTTGATAAGTGGTAGTATTCCTGTTGGCATCAGTTGCGCTCCTCTCCAAACAACATTGAGTGCAAAAAAAGGATAGGAAGCACTATGCTCCGCTATCCTTCCAATTAGTTAGAATCATTGTTTCGATTAAGATCTGATAGCAGCGTCTCAATACGATTGCCATATTCAATGGACTGATCAATTTCGAATTCTAATTCAGGTGTTTTACGCAAGCGGATTCGTTTTCCTACCTCTGAACGTAAAAACCCTTTTGCTTTGTTTAAGCCTTTTAAGCTGGCTTCTTTCTCTTCTTCACTACCAAGAACTGTAATGAACACTTTTGCTTGTTGAAGATCTCCAGTGACATCGACTCCCGTAACGGTTACAAATTTCACACGAGGATCTTTTAATCCGCGAAGCATAATGTCACTAAGTTCTTTTTTCATTTGTTCTGCAACTTTGTTTGCACGAACTTTACTCATATTGTCACCTCATTGTTCGGCTAAAGCCATTCAAATTGTGTCAGCGTCCGTTCTGAGTCAGGATCCGCATCGATTAGAGCCAATGCTTTTTGTAGCTCTTGCTCACATCGTTTCTTAGTGGTAGACACAGCAACAATGCTAAGCTCCGAGCGCTGCCACAAATCATGATGGTCCGTTTCTGAAACGGAGAGATTATATCGCTGCCCTAAGCGAGTCAGCAAACTTTTTATGACTGCTCGCTTTGCTTTTAATGACCCTGCCTCATAAATAAACAGCTCACAACGGACAGCACCTATAATCATTTACGGACGATTTCTTCCATAACATACGCTTCAATTAGGTCGCCTTCTTTGATGTCGTTAAAGTTTTCTAGCGTAATACCACACTCATATCCCGCAGCTACTTCTTTTACATCATCTTTAAAACGTTTCAGCGCATTGATAGCACCTTCGTAAATCACAATGCCATCACGGATTAAGCGAACCGTTGAATTACGTGAAATTTTTCCGTCTGTTACATAAGAACCAGCAATCATACCAATTTTAGATACTTTAAAGGTAGTACGGATTTCTACTTGACCAATGATTTTTTCTTCATACTCTGGGTCAAGCATACCTTTCATTGCTAATTCAATTTCATCGATTGCATTATAAATGACACGATGTAGTCGAATATCTACTTTTTCAACTTCAGCTGTACGCTTAGCATTTACATCTGGGCGAACATTAAAACCAATCACAATTGCATTAGATGCAGAAGCTAAAATAATATCCGATTCAGCAATCGCTCCAACACCAGTGTGAATAATATTAACCTTGACACCTTCAACCTCTATTTTTTCAAGTGAACCTCGCATTGCCTCAACTGAACCTTGAACATCACCTTTAATAATGATGTTAATATCTTTCACTTCACCTTGTTGGATTTGATTAAACAAATCATCTAAAGAAACACGTGAAGTTTCAGTACGGTTCTCGTCACGATGACGAGCATTTCTAGCTTCCCCTATTTGACGAGCTTTCTTCTCGTCTTTAAAGGCTTGGAATTGATCACCAGCAAGAGGTACATCATTTAGACCAGTAATCTCTACTGGTGTAGATGGCCCTACTGACTTCACTCTACGTCCAAGATCATTAACTAGTGCACGAACACGACCAAATGTGTTACCGACAACTAGTGGATCTCCTACGTTTAGTGTACCCGCTTGAACAAGTAATGTTGCAACAGGTCCACGGCCTTTGTCAAGCTGTGCTTCTACAACAGAACCTACTGCTAGTTTATCTGGATTTGCTTTTAATTCTTCTACTTCAGCTACAAGAAGAATCATTTCAAGAAGCTCATCAATTCCTGTACCGTTAATAGCAGATACATTCACAAAGATTGTCTCTCCGCCCCATGCTTCCGGAACCAATTGATATTCCGTTAGCTCCTGCATAACTTTATCTGGATTTGCTGCTTCTTTATCTACTTTATTCACGGCTACGATAATCGGTACTCCAGCTGCTTTCGCGTGGCTGATGGCTTCTTTTGTTTGTGGCATAACACCATCATCCGCTGCAACAACTAGGATTGTGATATCAGTCACTTGAGCTCCACGAGCACGCATGGTTGTAAATGCTGCGTGACCAGGGGTATCAAGGAAAGTTACCTTTTTACCGTTTGTTTCAACTTGGTAAGCACCAATATGCTGTGTAATCCCACCAGCTTCACCAGCTGTAACTTTAGTATCACGAATCGAATCTAGAAGCGTTGTTTTACCATGGTCAACGTGACCCATAATCGTTACAACTGGAGGACGCTCTTGAAGTTCCTCTGTAGAGTCATCTGCATTGTAGTTATCAATGTCCAGTTCATCAACAGGAATGATTTCCTCTGCTTCGACTCCATAATCTGTTGCAAGAAGTTCAATCGTATCCTTATCAAGCTCTTGGTTAATTGTAGCCATCACACCAAGACCCATTAATTTTTTGATAATCTCCGATGCTTCACGGTGAAGCTCTTTTGCAAACTCACTTACTGTCAGTGACCCAACAAATGTGATTTTTCCCGGAAGTGGCATCTGCTTTACAGGCTGCTGACTACGGTTTCGTTGATTGTTATTACGGTTACGATTGCGATTATTATTGTTGTTACGATTTTGCGGTTGATTACGGTTTTGGTTATTTGGACGTTGTCCTCCGCCCTGTTTCTTAGCTGCAGGTCTAGCAGACTGGCCAGCTTGATTGTTGTTTGCCGGTTTTGGACGACTTTGTTGACTTTGTTGACTCTGTTGCTGCTTTGCAGCGGGTGCTTTGCTTTCTTGTTGAGCCGGTTTAGCTTGGCTAGATGTTTGGCCTGAGGCTTTTTTTAGCGTATCTTCATCTACAACAGACATGTGATTGGATACCTCAACACCCATTCCTTTTAGCTGGTCAATCAATTGTTTACTTTGAACGTTGTGTTCTTTTGCATATTCATATATTCTCATTTTTTTCATATACTTACCTCCACATTCATTGGTCCAATAATTCGGTTATTTTTTTAGCAAATCCCCTGCTTTTGATGCCAATGACTACTCGTTCTGCTTTGCCTACTGCAGCACCAAGAACGGCTCGATCTGCAACTTGTTTTAATGGGATCTTATAATGTGTACACTTGTCTTTCACCTTTTTAGCCGTTGCATCAGAGGCATCTGCTGCAAGCAATACTAAGCATACTCGATTTTTTCGTACATCCTGCAAAACAAGTTCTTCACCTGTTACTAGCTCTCTAGCTCTGGCAGCAAGTCCAAGCAGAGATATCCATTTTTCAGAAGGATTGGTCATTTTCCACTGTTTCCTTTTGGTCTGGAAGCAAGCAGATCATCATATTGAGCGGGCGTTACTGTGACATTTAAATGCCTAGAAAGGACGTCCTTTTTTTTAGCAAGTAGAAAAATGTCCTCTTCATTTGTTAAATACGCGCCGCGCCCATTCTTTTTACCAGTCACATCTAACTGGACTTCTCCTTCAGGTGACCGGACAATTCGAATGAGTTCTTTTTTAGGCTTCATAACATTTGTTACAACACATTTTCTCAGAGGAATCTTACGCTCACTCACAGATCCATCTCCTTCTTAACTCTTATTCCCGTTCATCAGAAGTATAATCAGTTGATTCTTCAAACGTATTCTCATCTTTAACAGGAACAGGTTCAAAGTTCTTCTCTTCTAGAAGGCCAAGCTCTTCTGCCTCTGACTCACTCTTAATATCAATTTTCCACCCGGTTAACTTAGCAGCTAATCGTGCGTTTTGACCACGTTTTCCGATCGCAAGTGATAATTGATAATCCGGAACAATAACCTGCGTCATCTTATCAGTTTCGTTCACACTCACACGAACAACTTTTGATGGACTTAATGCATTTGCTACATATTCAACCGGATCTTCAGACCACTTGACAATATCAATTTTTTCGCCTTTTAATTCATTTACAATCGTTTGAACACGTTGTCCTCGTGGACCTACACATGCACCTACTGGATCCACTTCAGGATTGTCGGAATGAACGGCAATTTTTGAACGATCGCAAGCTTCTCGTGAAACCGATTTGATTTCAACTGTACCATCATAAATTTCAGGTACTTCAAGCTCAAACAATCTTTTTAATAAGCCTGGATGTGTTCTAGATATCAGGATCTGAGGTCCCTTTGTTGTTTTCTCAACCTTGGTAATAAACGCCTTCATGCGGTCGTTATGCTTATAGGATTCATTAGGCATTTGTTCATTAAGTGGAAGTAGTGCCTCAACTTTTCCTAAATCAACATAAATAAACCGATGATCTTGACGTTGTACAATTCCTGTCATGATGTCTTCTTCGCGATCAATAAAATCAGAATAAATGATTCCTCGTTCTGCTTCACGTACACGTTGAGTGACAACCTGTTTAGCCGTTTGTGCAGCAATACGACCAAAATCCTTAGGTGTTACTTCAATTTCAATGATGTCATCTAAGACATAGTTCGGATCCATTTGAAGTGCCTCATCTAAAGTAATCTCTAAACGGGTATCAAATACTTCCTCAACGATCACTTTTCTTGCAAAAACTCGAATGCTACCGTTGTCACGATTTACGTCAACTCGGACATTTTGAGCTTGATTAAAATTACGTTTATAACCAGAAATTAGAGCAGCTTCAATGGCCTCAATAATAATGTCTTTTTTGATTCCTTTGTCATGCTCAAGCGTAGATAGTGCTTCCATAAACTCAGTATTCATGGATTCTTGTCCCCCTTTCAAACTTGGGCCTTACTTTAAAATATAATGGCTAAACGCGCATTTGCGACTTTTGTATATGGAATGTGATAGACCTTTTTTCTTGTTTTGATTGTGACTTCAATAACAACTGTCTCATCATCAAAAGAAATCAAGGTTCCTTCAAATCCTTTTTGTCCTTCTACCGGTTCATAGGTTGAAATGGCAATGTATTTACCAATTGCTTTGTGTAAGTCAGAAGCCTTCTTTAAAGGACGTTCTGCACCAGGTGAGGATACTTCTAAAAAGTACGCCTCTTCAATGGGGTCAGTCCGGTCTAATTCCTCACTTAAACGCTCGCTTACCGTTCCACAATCATCTAAATCAATACCTGAATCGGAATCTATAAACACACGTAAAAACCAATTTGGCCCCTCTTTCTTGTACTCAATATCTACGAGCTCAAGATTGAGTTCAGCTAAAATTGGTGTCACTAGGCTTTCTGTAGTGGTTGTGACATTCTTGCTCAAACTTTACCCTCCTTACATTCTATCTATTGAATCATTCGTCTCGTCTAATACATATGAGGCTGCACAAAAATGAAAGAGTGGGTTGCCCCACTCTCCTCCGAACGTATTCTAAGTATTACCATATCAAGATTAGCATACTCATGGTGCTTTTGCAACTGATGAAGCTATCGCACTCTTAGAACAAAGAGAGCTGATTTGAATCTGGTAATCCCTCTAAACAGCCATGATCATCTAAATTTTCAACGACTGTTTTTGTGAGCTTACCACGTTGCTGTAAATCCTCTTTTGATAGGAATTCTCTCTCCTGCCTAGCTCGTACTATATTATGAGCAGCATTGGTCCCAACACCAGTTAATGAATTAAATGGTGGAAGCAAACTCACCCCATCGACAATAAACTCATCAGCAGAAGAACGGTAGAGATCTGCTTTTTGGAATGAAAATCCTCGCTCACACATTTCAAGAGCTAATTCTAAAACCGTTAACACGGCTTTTTCTTTTGGTGCGGCGTCTAATCCCTTTTTGTTAATTTCATCGATTTTAGCACGGATAGCCGTTGAACCTTTTATCATCGTATCCATATCAAAATCATCTGCACGAACCGTAAAATAAGATGCGTAATACAAAATAGGATGATGCACTTTAAAATAGGCAATTCGAACGGCCATCAAAACATAAGCGGCCGCGTGGGCTTTAGGGAACATATATTTAATCTTTAAGCATGATTGAATATACCAATCTGGCACATTGTTTTTCTTCATCTCATCAATCCACTCTTGTTGCAGCCCTTTTCCTTTACGCACAAACTCCATAATCTTAAAGGCTAAAGAGGAATCAAGACCCTTATAAATTAAATACACCATGATATCATCCCGGCACCCAATTACATCTTTTAACTCGCATGTACCATTGTAAATTAACTCATTGGCATTATTCAGCCATACATCGGTTCCGTGTGAAAGACCAGAGATCTGGACGAGCTCAGAGAATGTACTTGGTTTGGTTTCCTCAAGCATTTGCCTTACAAAACGCGTTCCGAATTCCGGAATCCCAAGTGTACCGGTTTTACACATAATTTGTTCTTCATCGACACCGAGCACATCTGGACCACTAAAGATTTTCATAACCTCTGGGTCATCCGTTGGAATGGTTTTTGGATCAATGCCACTTAGATCTTGGAGCATACGAATTACGGTTGGATCATCATGGCCAAGAATATCAAGCTTTAACAAATTATCATGGATAGAATGGAAATCAAAATGAGTTGTTTTCCACTCAGAGTTCTTATCATCAGCCGGGAATTGAATTGGACTGAAATCATGAATGTCCATATAATCTGGGACAACGATAATTCCACCAGGGTGCTGTCCAGTTGTTCGCTTTACTCCTGTGGTTCCAGAAACAAGGCGATCAATCTCTGCTCCCCGCATGATTAAGTCATGATCACTTTGATAGCCTTTCACATAACCATACGCCGTTTTTTCGGCAACCGTTCCAATTGTTCCCGCTCTGTACACATATTCTTCACCAAATAGCTCTTTGGTGTATTGGTGAGCACGCGGTTGGTAACTACCTGAGAAGTTCAAATCAATATCGGGAACTTTATCTCCTTTAAATCCTAAGAAGGTTTCAAAAGGAATATCTTGACCATCCTTCACATAAGCCGTTCCGCACTCTGTGCAATCCTTATCCTTTAAGTCAAAGCCAGAAGCGACACTACCGTCATCAAAAAACTCAGAATGACAACATTTTGGACATACATAGTGAGGTGCTAATGGATTAACCTCTGTGATCTCCGTCATCGTTGCAACGAGCGAGGATCCAACAGACCCCCTTGATCCAACAAGATACCCATCTATCAATGACTTTTTCACGAGCTTATGAGAAATAAGATAGATAACAGCAAAACCATGCCCAATGATACTTTTCAACTCTTTTTCAAGTCGAGCCGTTACAATTTCAGGTAGTTCTTCACCATAGATGCTTTTAGCCATGTCATAACTCATTTGCCTAATCTCATCATCGGCACCTTCAATTTTTGGCGCGTACAGATCATCTGGTACCGGCTTGGATTCCGTCTTCTACCAAATCAGCAATCGCATTCGTTTGCGTCACCACAATCTCCTTCGCTGTTTCTTCACCTAAAAAGGAGAAGAGCTGAAGCATCTCTGTTGTCGTACGGAAATGCACTTCAGGCAACTCTTGACGATTTAACGGATTTGCTCCACCTTGTGAAGCAATGAGGATTTTGCGGTTAATATGATCTTCTTTTTGCAGATAGTGTACATTGCCTGTCGCAACGACTGGTTTGTCTAGTTTTTTACCAAGCTCAACGATATTACCGATGATCTCATGTAAGGACTCTTCATTTTTAACCAATTCCCGCTCAATTAAATGAGCATAGTTAGACGGCGGTTGCACTTCAAAATAATCATAAAAAGCGGCCAAGCTCTCAACTTCATCTGCAGATTTCTGCATCATCCCTTCAAACACTTCACCTTTATCACAAGCCGAACCAATAATTAATCCTTCACGGTACTTGTTTAACTGTGAGCGCGGAATACGCGGATTCCTGAAAAAGTATTCTAGATGCGAAATGCTTATAAGTTTATATAAATTTTTCAGACCTGTTTGTGATGTCACAAGAATTGTACAATGTGACGGTCGTTGGCGATGAAAATTCCCTTGTCCCATGTGTTGATTAATCTCGTCATGAGAAAGAATTTCTTTTGCACGAGCATCCTTAAGCATTTTCCAAAGCAAATAACCTGTGGCTTCCGCATCATAGATAGCCCGGTGATGACTCACAAGCTCGATATCAAATTTCTTACATAATGAATTTAAGCGGTGATTTTTCAACTCTGGATATAAAAACCGGCCAAGCTCAAGTGTGTCAATGACTGGGTTTGTTACTTCTCCCATATCCATCCTTTTGTAACCAACATTTAAGAATCCAATGTCAAAGCTAGCATTATGAGCAACAAGTACAGACCCTTTTGCAAACTCATAAAAATCCTTCAACACATCTTCTACTTCCGGCTGCCCTCGTACCATATCATCTGTGATACCAGTCAAATTCATGATAGTGTGACTTAAAGGTTCATGTGGGTCGGCAAAAGACTCAAAGCGATCAATTATTTCCCCATCTTTAATTTTGACAGCAGCAAGCTCAATAATTGTATTATAGACGGCTGACAAACCAGTTGTCTCCACGTCAAAAACAACGTATTCAGCGGTTTCAAGATCTAGCTTTTTTTCATTGTAGGCAATCGGAACCCCATCATCGACTAGATTCGCTTCTAGACCAAATAATACTTTTATCCCGTGTTTTTTACTTGCAGAGTAGGCCTCTGGAAAAGCTTGAGCAACAGCATGATCAGTAATAGCCATTGCTTTATGTCCCCACGCCGCTGCTTGCTCAACGTAGCGACCAACAGACGTCATACCATCCATTTGACTCATTGATGAATGGAGGTGAAGTTCTACTCGTTTCTCTTCTGCGTTATCCGTAATAACTTCTGGTTGAATCTGATTGATATCATTCGCGATCATAACGAGGTCGCGAACAAACGTATCGTTTTGGATGCCCCCTCGAACCTTCAGCCACATTCCTTTTTTAACAGCTGAAAGCAGTGGCAAGTCTTCCTTATCACGAGAGAAGATTTTCACCAGGATAGAGTCCGTGTAATCTGTTATTTTAAAGGTTAATAACGAGCGTCCGCTACGTAGTTCACGAATTTCTGAGGCAAACACTAAGCCTTGAACCGTAATTCTGCGTTCTTCATCAAGAATGCCTTCAATCGGTGTCGCATCGTCTTTAATAGGATAACCAAGCATAAGAGGTTTGCCTTGCAGATCATTTGCTGCCTGTTCCTCTGCTTTTTTCTTCTCAATCATCGCTTCGACCACTTTGGAGTGGTCCTCTTCTTCACGATTTTTGACAAATTGCTCAAAGGCTTGAGTGGATTCCTGATATTTTGCTTCGAGTAAAACGTTCGGCAATCCAAATGTTGAAAGACATTCATTTAATGGTTCTGCAAGTTTACGTTTTAATGCAGTCGCTTCTGTTTCATTACGCACCTGAATGGTCGCTACTCTTCCATCAAATGCTGGTGTTTGATTTTTTAATAATGTACGTAATGCATCAGAGACGTCCGTGACCTTTGAAACAACAAGTGGCCAATAGCCTAACCAAACCGATTCTGTTGGGGCACTTGTTTCATAATGGAAGCTATGGGTTACTTCAGCTATATGTTTAAATGTATGTGTAAGACGGTCCGCAAACAACTGATAAACAGATGCTGGAACAAGCTGCGGGATCGTAATATGAAAATGCCAGCTTTTCTTTTCTTTTGAGATCACTAGTTTTTGAATATAGCCATTAGTAAAATAACCAGAAACAATCTCTTCAGGAATTTGTAACTGCGTCAATAATAATTGCAGTCTTTCTTGTCGTATCTGCTTATCTTGATCGATTTCTGGCACCCCCTATTAGGATTCATTTATCAAAATAAAAAAGGGCTGATACAGGATCGGATCAGCCCAAACAATTTATACGTTTGAGAGCTCCTGCAGTTTTGATTGAATCGTTTCTGCAAGATCATCTACATGTACATCAAGAGACTCGCCAGTTGAACGTACTTTTAGTTCAACAAAGCCTTCTTGTGCTCTTTTACCAACAGCTACACGGATCGGCATACCTATGAGGTCAGCATCCTTAAACTTCACACCAGCTCTCTCAGGGCGATCGTCATATAACACATCCCAACCTGATTGTTTGAGTGAGGCATAAAGTTGTTCAGAAAGCTCTACTTGCTCTTCATTTTTCGAGTTTAACGTTAATAGATGAAGATCAAATGGAGCAACCGAAACTGGCCAAATAATTCCATTCTCATCGTTATGCTGTTCAATAATAGCTGCAACTGTACGAGAAATACCAATTCCGTAACAGCCCATCTTGTAAGGATTCGCTCGTCCATTTTGATCTAAGAACGTCGCTCCCATTGAATCCGAATAGAAGGTTCCTAGTTTAAAGACTTGTCCAATTTCAATTCCACGTGCAAATTGAATCGTACCTTCACCATCAGGAGACGCGTCCCCTTCTTGAATTGTACGTAGGTCAGCATAACTATCAATCTTTAAATCACGTGCAGGATCAACTTGAATGGCAACTTCATCTTTCGTCGCTGTATTCATTAAGATTCCTGATAAACCTTTAAGAGATTGGTCAGCAATGATTCGAATACCTTCTTGATCAAGAGCGGAGAGCAATCCAGCCTCAACGTTAAATGCTTGTTCAACTTCTTGCTCACTAAGCACTGATACTGACTTAACATGAAGCTCGTGTATAGACTTCACTTCATTTAACTCATGATCCGCACGAAGCAAGAGTAACACAATTTCATCATCATTCAATTTGACAGGCACAGTGCGAACAGTATGAGATAATGGCCACTCTAATTGCTGTGCCGCTTCTTTTATCGTTAAAGCTGCTGTAACTGTGGCTTTCTGTAAAGGTTCAGAAGAAGTAGCTTCTTCATTTTCCTCAGGTAACACAGCTGCCATTTCAATATTTGCCGCGTACGTAGAAGTATCAGAATAAGCAATCGTATCCTCGCCAACTTCAGCTAGCGCCATGAATTCAAATGTGTCCTTACCACCCATCGCACCTGAGTCAGCAATGACTGCACGAAAAGTTAAGCCCGCTCTAGTAAAAATGCGCTCATACGCTTGATACATCGCTTGATAGGTTTCATCTAAGCTCTCTTCTGTACCATGAAAGGAATAGGCATCTTTCATAATAAACTCTCTTCCTCTAAGCAATCCAAACCGCGGACGTCGTTCATCGCGGAATTTTGTTTGAATCTGAAAAACATTTAGAGGAAGTTTTTTATAAGAGCCAATTGCATCACGAATGATACTCGTAATCACTTCTTCATGAGTTGGCCCAAGAGCAAAGTCACGTCCGTGGCGATCTTTTAAACGGATTAACTCACCACCCATTTTATCCCAACGACCGGTCTCCTGCCAAAGCTCAGCAGGATGAAGAGATGGAAGAGTTAGCTCTTGTGCTTCAATTGCTTCAAGCTCTTCACGAACAATAGCTTCTACTTTTGCGATCACACGTTTAGCTAATGGTAAATACGTATAGACACCTGCAGCTGTTTGACGCATCATACCTGCACGTAACATCAGCTGATGACTTTTTACATCTGCATCAGAAGGTACATCACGTAATGTTGGTAACAAAAATGTTTTTTGTCTCATAAATCCCTAGTCCCTTCTCAATTTCTATCTCTACATAAACAACTTACTTATATCATTCCAAGTAACCACTATCATAAGAAGCATCAGAAAGGCAAAGCCAACAAACTGAATCATACCTTCTTTTTGTGGATCAACTGGTTTTCCTCTTACAGCCTCGTACCCTAAAAATACTAGTCTGCCTCCATCCATCGTTGGAATTGGCAACAGATTAATAATTCCTAGATTTACACTTAACATGGCCGCAAAATTAATCAGAGTTAAAATACCGAGCGATGCTGCTTCACCAGTAATGTTATAGATTCCAACAGGACCGGCGATATAATCAAGTGAGAATTGCCCTGTAATAATCGTGCCAAGCGTTTTAAAGATCGACACTGTTAATTCATAAGGCATGATAAACCCTTCTAAAAAGGCAGCCCCAAAATTCCTTTCAGCAACGGGACTCACACCTAGTTGACCTATTTGCTCAGGTCCTAAGTCAATCGAAATCGTGTCTGCCTCTAGCTGAATAATCTGTCCATCTCGTTCAACACCAACTGTTAATGTAGAATTAGGATGATCTTCAATAATCGATGTCACTTGTCTCCACGTTGACACATCTTGCCCATTAAGGCTTTGAATGACATCATTTTCCTGAATACCTGCTGCTTCAGCTCCTGATCCAGGACTTACCGCTGAAACTTCTGGTGTTGGAACTCCATTAATTGATGCGATTACTACAAACAACACAAATGCCAGCACAAAGTTCATCAATGGCCCCGCAAAAATGGCCATTGCACGTTTTCCAACAGATTTAGAGCCAAATTGGCGATTATAAGGAGCAATTTGATTTGGCACTTCGTCTTGAATGACATCTGCTCGTTCATGGACCTGATACACGATACGTTGGTCCTCATCATCAAACGCCTCGATGACCAGTTCTCTTTCTAAATCAATTCGTTCAACCTGAACCACCTGAGCTTCTGGATGCTTCGACTTATTATTGACATAAATTTTTGTCACTTTGTCCTGTTCATCGAGAACTAGTCCAACTTCATAACCTGGTTTAATTGAAATTTGCTCAGGATCTTCTCCTGCCATCCGAACAAACCCACCAATAGGAAGGAGACGTACTGTATAGATTGTTTCATCTCGTTTAAAAGAAAAAAGCTTAGGACCCATACCTATCGCAAACTCACGGCAGAGAATTCCGGCTTTTTGAGCAAAATACAAATGCCCCCATTCGTGAACAAATACAAGCACACTAAAAATAACCAGAAATGAAAGTAATGTATTCAATGTTAATCTTCTCCGCCTTTCTTGCTACAATTTTGCTTGCACAAATCTGCGTGTCTGCTCATCAGCATGAAGAATCTCTTCAAGATTTGGATCGGCAATCCGTTCATGCTGATTTAATGATGCTTCAATTAAATCTTCAATCTGTAAAAATGAAATCTGATTGTTTAAGAACGCAGCAACCGCAATTTCATTCGCAGCATTTAACACAGTTGGTACCGTGCCTGCTTCTCGACCAGCATCATACGCAAATTTCATACAGCGATAACGTTCCATGTCCAATTTTCCAAAATGGAGCTTCTCCATTTCCCATAAGTTTAACCTGTCCGCAGTCTCTCGCGCAAGTCGCTTAGGGTATGTTAGGGCATATTGGATTGGTAAGCGCATATCAGCCGTTCCGAGCTGCGCCATTACACTACGATCACTAAACTCTATCATGGAGTGAATAATGCTTTCTCGATGCATGAGAACATCAATTTGATCGTAAGCAATATTAAACAACCAGTGTGCTTCAATCACTTCTAAACCTTTGTTCATCATCGTTGCTGAATCAATTGTAATTTTAGAACCCATTGACCAATTGGGATGAGCTAAAGCTTCCTTAACGGTTACACCCTTTAGTTCTTCCCTTGTCCGATCTCTAAAACTACCTCCTGATGCAGTGATAATTAATCGATCAATTGACGATGCATCTTCACCATTTAATGCTTGAAAAATAGCAGAGTGTTCGCTATCAACAGGAATCAATGATACTCCATGTCTATTCGCTTCAGTTGTCACAATATGACCTGCTGTTACAAGAGTTTCTTTATTGGCTATGGCAATGTCTCGTCCCGCTTTGATTGCAGCAAGCGTTGGTTTTAAACCAACACTTCCAATTACAGCGTTTACCAACACATGTGCATCTTCATGGCACGCTACTTCCATCAGCCCTTCTTCTCCAGAAAGAATGATCGCAACATCCCCTATTTCTTGTTTTAACTTCTCAACATCTTCGTCTCGTTTTACACTAACAAGCGCCGGCTTAAATTCTCGTACTTGCTTACTAACAAGCTCAATATTTGAACCAGCTGATAGCGCAACAAGTTTAAAATAGTCAGGATTAGATCGAATGACATCTAATGTTTGTGTCCCGATTGATCCAGTTGAGCCTAATAAACTGATCTTCTTCAAACAATCACTCTCCATTTGTCTCATTTATTGTCGAATGCTCAAATTAATTGAATGAGGTGAAGAATAGGCATCACAAAGATTAAACTGTCAAAACGGTCTAATATTCCACCATGACCAGGCAACACATTTCCCGAGTCCTTTACAGCATAATGACGTTTTAATGCAGATTCTACTAAATCACCTATTTGTCCAAATACAGAGGCCACTACCATGATAATAAATGCTGTTGTAAAGCTTATGTATACAGATAAATCGGGTAACAAAAAGTAAAACGCAGTGCCGAGAAGCAAGGCAAAGAAAACGCCTCCTAGTGATCCTTCTATTGTTTTATTCGGACTTATATCTGGCCAAAGCTTATTTTTACCAATAGCTCGTCCAACAAAATAAGCAGCCGAATCGGTTGTCCAAATTAACAGGATAACAAAGAACACTAACGCCATTCCAATATTAGGCGTTTCTCTAGTTAGCATGAGGTAATGAAAACCAAACCCAACATATACCGATGATAAAACAACAAATCCGACTTCATCAAATGTAAATGTGTTTTTTGTCAGAACCGTCAACATAAGCATAATTAAAATAAAGAAGATAAATAACTCGACTTTTGTAAACTGAAACGGAAAAACCGCGTTAAACCAAGAAGCTGGTACGAGTAATATCCACATGGAAATCAGACCTGTAATTCCTGTTAAAGACAAGGCCCGCATTTTTTTCATTCTTAGTAGTTCAATCATTGCGATTGAGGCAGCAATACTAACAGCTAGATTAAACACTGTTCCGCCTAGAAAAATCATCGCAATCATTACGATGCCAAATCCGACACCTGTAATAATACGCTGTTTCATACTGAGTCAACCCCCTTATGCCTAGACCCCGCCGTATCGGCGTTTTCGTTTCTGATATACCGCAATGGCCTCCATAAAGTCCTGCTCCTTAAAATCCGGCCATAATACATCTGTAAACCAGAATTCACTGTAGGCTAGTTGCCAAAGCATGAAGTTGCTCAAACGGATTTCTCCACTTGTACGAATTAACAGATCAGGATCCTTTAATTTTGAAGTCATTAAGTGTGTTTGAATATGTTCTTCTGTTATAAAATCGGCTTTTAATTCGCCGCTTTCTATTTTCCGTCCAACACTTTTCATTGCTTCAAGCATCTCAAAGCGGCTTCCATAGTTTAATGCAAAGTTCAAGATCATACCTGTATTGTGCTTCGTGTCTTTAATCGCCTTCTCTACCGCTCGTAACGTGTGATCCGGTAGATTTTCTGTTGTGCCTATGAGTCTAACTTGAACATTATTTTCAATCAGCTTTGGAAGTTCAGCGCTAAGATATCTTTCAGGTAATCCTAGCAAATAATCAACTTCTTTTTTTGGCCGCTTCCAATTTTCAGTGGAAAACGCATATAACGTTAAGACTTCAATTCCTATATTACTAGCAGTTCGGACGATTTTTGTGACAACCTTCATTCCCTCACGATGTCCAGCAATTCGCGGCAATCCTTTTTTCTTTGCCCACCTACCGTTGCCGTCCATGATGATGGCGATGTGCTGTGGAAGCTCGCCTTCTTCTGCTTGATCTGGTACATCAGCTGACGTTAAGTTCGCTTTCCATTTAGAAAATATCTCAAGCATTCGTGCGCCCTCCATCTATCTAACAGTAACGTAAAATCATAAGAAGAAAAAACCCCCTTAAAATAGAGGGTCTTATTCTTGATTCATTTTACATGGAAATCGCTCACACTTCCATAATTTCTTGTTCTTTATGATCTGCTTCTTTGTCCGCATTTGCAATAAACTGATCTGTAAGCTTTTGAATCTCATCAGTAGATTGTCTTAGATCATCTTCAGTCAACTCGCCATCTTTTTGTTGCTTCTTTAATTCATCGTTTGCATCACGACGAATATTACGAATCGCAACTTTGGTTTCTTCAGCTGACTTCTTTACAATTTTAACTAAATCCTTGCGACGCTCTTCCGTTAAAGCCGGAATCGCAATACGAATTAATTGACCGTCATTAGAAGGTGTTAATCCAAGATCAGCTTTTTGGATTGCTCGTTCTACATCAGCAATGGAAGATTTATCAAATGGCTGAATAACAAGAAGTCTAGCTTCAGGTACTGAGATCGTAGCCAGTTGATTTAAAGGAGTAAGCGCTCCGTAATATTCAACGGTTACGCGATCTAAAATCGTTGGATTTGCGCGTCCTGCTCTTAGCTTAGCTAACTCACGACGTAATGATTCAATTGCTTTTGTCATTCTTTCATTCGCTTGCTGTTTTACTTCTGTTGTCATTATTTATTCCCCCTCACTATGGTTCCAATATCTTCTTTCAGAACTGCTCGTTTGATGTTACCTTCTTCAAGAATTGAGAAGACAACTAATGGAATATCGTTGTCCATGCATAGAGATGATGCTGTAGAATCCATTACTGCAAGACCCTCTTTCAGCACATCCATATATGTAATTTCTTTGTACTTAACAGCTGTTTCGTCAATCGATGGATCAGCGCTATACACACCATCAACTTTGTTTTTAGCCATTAATATGACCTCTGCTTCAATTTCAGCTGCACGTAAGGCTGCCGTCGTATCAGTTGAGAAATAAGGATTACCTGTGCCTGCTGCAAAAATCACAACACGTTTCTTTTCAAGGTGACGAATCGCTTTTCTTCTGATGTAAGGTTCAGCAACTTGGCGCATTTCAATCGATGTCTGTACACGAGATTGTACTTCAATATCCTCAAGGCTATCTTGTAGGGCCAGTGAGTTCATTACAGTAGCTAGCATGCCCATGTAATCTGCTGTTGCACGATCCATGCCTTTTGCACTTCCTGCCATTCCACGCCAGATGTTTCCTCCACCAACAACGATGGCCACTTCAACATCTAATTCTACTATTTCTTTAATCTGCTTGGCAACAGATTGAATGACTACTGGGTCTATTCCATACCCTAGTTCACCAGCAAGTGCTTCTCCACTTAACTTTAACACGACTCGATTATACTTGTTCATCGTTACCTCCATCAGCTTTACGCGAAGTCTACTCTTTTAAAAGTGTCTTTACTTTGAAAAAAGGGACACACAGGTGTCCCTTCCTATATTATTTCTTTACTTGTGACATAACTTCTTCTGCAAAGTTCTCTTCACGTTTTTCAAGACCTTCTCCAACTTCAAAACGAACAAATGATTTAGCTGTTGCGTTTTTAGCCTGAAGGAATTTACCGACTTTTTGATCTCCATCTTTTACAAACGGCTGATCAAGAAGACACACTTGCTCAAAATATTTGCTTAGGCGACCTTCTACCATTTTTTCTACAATGTTTTCTGGTTTACCTTCATTTAGAGCTTGTTGCTTAAGAACTTCACGCTCACGATTCACTTCTTCAGCTTCAACTTCGTCACGAGATACATATGTCGGACGAATAGCTGCAACATGCATCGCTACATCTCTAGCAAGATCTTCATCAGAAGAACCACCAATTACTGTTAATACACCAATACGTCCACCTTGGTGAAGGTATCCGCCAAATACATCTCCATCTTCTTTCTCAACAACTGAGAAACGACGTAGAGATAGTTTTTCACCAATTTTAGCGATTGCTGAATTGATGTATTCTTGAACAGTTTGTCCACCATCTTTAAATGGTTGCTCAAGCGCTTCTTCAACTGTTGCAGGTGACTTAGCAAGTAAATGCTCAGCAAGCTCTTTAACTAGAGTTTGGAAGCCTTCGTTTTTAGCTACGAAGTCTGTCTCTGAGTTTACTTCAACGATTGCTGCTTTGTTACCATCTGTAACAACAGCTGCAAGACCTTCAGCAGCTACACGATCTGCTTTTTTAGCTGCGCTTGCGATTCCTTTTTCACGTAGAAAATCGATCGCTTTTTCCATATCACCATCAGTTGCTGTTAGTGCTTTTTTACAATCCATCATACCTGCGCCTGTTTTTTCGCGCAATTCTTTTACCATACTAGCTGTTACTGCCATGTATTCGTCCTCCTCTAATTTCGTACAAGAATTAAATCCATCGAACGTAACAAAAAGAGTCGTAAAGGGTTTCTCCCCTTACGACCCTTTTTGGAAACGTCATTAAGCTGTAGTTGTTTCTTCTTCAACTTCCGCTTCTTCTTCTTGCTCTTCATGAGCTGTCGCTTCAATAACTGCGTCAGCCATTTTACCAGTAAGAAGTTTTACTGCACGAATTGCATCATCGTTACCAGGGATTACATAATCAATCTCATCTGGATCACAGTTTGTATCAACAATCGCAACGATTGGGATGTTCAACTTGTGAGCTTCAGCAATCGCAATACGCTCTTTACGAGGGTCGATAACAAACAAGGCATCAGGAACGCCCTTCATATCTTTAATACCGCCTAGAAACTTCTCAAGACGATCTTTTTCTTTGTTTAGAAGAATTACTTCTTTTTTCGGAAGAACATCAAATGTTCCGTCCTGTTCCATTTTTTCTAGGTTTTTAAGACGTTTGATACGCTTTTGAATGGTTTCAAAGTTTGTCAACGTCCCACCAAGCCAGCGTTGGTTAATGAAATACATTCCACAACGTGCTGCTTCGTCTCTTACTGAGTCTTGAGCTTGTTTCTTTGTGCCGACAAAAAGGATTTTTCCTCCGTCTGCAGCAATGTCGCGAACAAAATTGTACGCTTGCTCAACTTTTTTGACCGTCTTTTGAAGGTCAATAATGTAGATACCGTTTCTTTCTGTGAAGATGTAGCGATCCATTTTTGGATTCCAAGCGACGAGTTTGGTGACCAAAGTGTACACCAGCCTCGAGCAATTGTTTCATGGAGATAACTGCCACATCAAACACCTCCTCTTATATTGGTTTTTGTCTTCCTCCGCTCTCATCATCTTTCAGTGACACTAGTTGCCCAGGCACCCTCACTAAAATCAGAGGCGTGTGTAATAAACACCGTGGATTAATATACCATATGATACTGGCTGTTGCAACTATAAGTTTGGTTATTGTTGAAATTTGATGATTAAATCTACTTCACCTTTACCCATATTCATTTTTTTTGCAATATCATTAGATGACATCCCTTGATTATGAAGGGAAAGAACCATTGCTTGTGGGGATTGATGATACGTTTGTTTTTGTTCTTGGTGATTCGTTGGCATAGGCGGTTGATAAGGCTCTGATTCCAATTTGTTTGCCTCTTCAGTTATCGTTTCAAATGTAGAGTCATTCGCATGGCTATTACTATCTAGATGGTTCGCTACTTGCTGGAGGACACGTTCATTTCCTTCCTTTATCTCATCAGCAAATACAAAGAGGGATTGCTCTACCTCTTCCCTTGCTCGTTCACTATCATCAAGACGCTGTTGAATTTGCTTAAGTTGGCGTTCGGTTGTTTGCAATCGAATAAAAAGAAAGCCTACAAGACATAGGCTCAGAATACTATAGACAATGGCCACAACAACTTTCCTCCTTATGTTGAATAATCAATATATGTACCTTTATCCGGGTGATGACTTTTAGGAGATGAGTGTGGTTCTTCTTGTTTCTTTCTTTTTTTAGTTGGCAAGTTACCTTTTGCAGATGCAGTAAACCGAGCCGCATTGTTTAAATCAGAGCGTGGCGTTTGTTTACTAGCGTTTTGATCTGATTGTCGTTGCGCTTCGGCAAGCATTGCTTCATTCATTTGTACTCTCTGCTGTAATTGTGTTTGCTGCTTGCTTCCCTTAAATGTATTAGATAAAGAACCTAGTGCTTCAATTGGCTTAAAACTCATCGTCTCCTCCTAAAACATCGATTTCTTACCGAGGCTGCTTTTCCATTGCCTGCTTTAATTTAAACAAGGCTTTAGAATGAATTTGTGAAATTCTTGACGTTGACAGTTCAAGGATGTGACCAATCTCTGTTAAGGTTAATTCTTCATAATAAAACAAACTAACGACAAGCTGTTCCTTTTCCGTTAGGCCTGAAATGACTTCAGCAAGTTCTGCTTTTGTTGCTACCTCAACAAGGGAATCCTCAGGTGTTTTTGTTAACTTATCTTCAATTGTTGCAGCAAATGACTCTTGTCGTTCTGCTTCCTGGGTAGGCTCATCGATCGATAATATATTGGCAACAAATTGCTCTGCCATAATTTGAGCCACATCTGCTTCATCCATATTCAAAAATGTCGCCACTTCTGCACTCGATACATAACGACCTTCTTGCTGCTCCAAACGTTCAGAAGCTGCTTCCACACGTTTAATTTTTTCTCTCATTGAACGAGAAAGCCAGTCCTCCTTGCGTAAACCATCAATAATGGCTCCTCGCACACGAAAAGAAGCATACGTATCAAATTTTAAGTCTCGATTTGGATCAAATTTTTCAAGCGCGTCTAAAAGGCCGTACAAACCATGACTTGTTAATTCATCCTTTCGTACACTTCCAGGCAATCCAACTGAAATACGTTGTACGTGAAATTGCACTAACGGCAGATAAATACGAACCAGCTGATCACACGCTTCCCTACTTCGGTCAGTGAACCAATCTTTCCAAATCTTTTTTTCATCCTTTACTTCTACATTTGGCAATCTACTGCACCTCCATATCATCATAATGACAACGAATTGAGTGTTAAATAACTTTTGTTCCTAGATGAACGGTACGAATGGTTAACGCGTGTGTCAGGGGATCAAATAAAATAGTTCTACCATTTTTTCCACCTGTGTCTTCAGCTATTATTGAGATTTTTAATTCTTCAAGCTTTTCCTTTACCGCTATTACATTTCGTTCTCCAACACGCATCATCTCGTTACCCGCAGAAGCAAACATCTGAGCTCCGCAAGCAATTTTTGCTTCTAGTCGATAGGCTGAGGCTCCTCTGCTAATCAATTGATTGACTAGCTCCGGAATGGCTACATCAGCAAATTTCCCAATCTTATGCTCTCTATTACTAGAAATCGAGACAGAGGGCAGCATAATATGGGCCATCCAGCATGTTTTGTGCCATGTTGATAGATAATGACTCCTACACAGGAACCTAATCCAGACGTACGTAATGCTTTTGATTTATCTGAGCATGCGAGTTCGGCCATTCCGATTGTGATCACATCATCATTCATCGATCTTGACCCCAAGTGATTTAAACAATATTTCAAATGAATCTGGATCAAACAAAAGAAGAATACTTCCAAAATTTCTAGTTGTTTCTTCCCCATCTATTTTCATATGCGTATCAATAAATATAGCGACATCACTTTGAATTAACAGCCTGCTTAACCCATGACTGATAATAGCACCAAGCCATATCAATTGAAAGATCTGGCACACCTCGTGAGACCTTAAGTCCAGTTAGGTCGGCAAAAGCAGACAGGTAGGAACCGATCACAATGTTTCCCGCTTCAAGAAAAGCAGATTGTCCATACTCTTGACTCTGATCCTTTGAATCCTCGGATATGCCTGTTAACTGCTGGATTAATGTAATGGATTCAGAGACATCTGAAAAAAAGTACACGCTGCCGGGAGTGTCTCCATGAATTTGTGCATAGATAGCGGCAATCTCATTTTCAGTACCTCCCATCCGTTCGGGAAGCTCTTCAAATGGGATAACCTTAGCTTCAGGAATACTCATCTCAATTGTTTTTCCAAGTAAAGCCGATAATGAGGTGGCAGCATGTCCCGCCCCGATATTTCCAATTTCTCGAAGGACATCCAAATGAGTTGAGTGAATAAAGTCATAGTTTTTCAGATAAAACACTCCCTTCTTTAACAGCTAGAAACGATTCGTTTTGCGAGATCTTGTAAATGGACAACCTCGTCCACTTTAGTGGTTCGAATCGCCATCTTTGGCATTCCAAAAACCACGCTTGTTTCTTCAGACTGCGCCAGAGACCGACAGTATGGGTTCTCTTTTAATTGTTTTAAGCCTTCTGATCCATCTGATCCCATTCCAGTCATCACAACAGCAACCACCGCACCCTCTTTTAGTTTGGCGATAGAGTGAAAGAGAACATCAACAGAAGGACGATGTCCATTCACAACAGGTGCAGTTGTTAGACGACAGATCCACTCTCCCGATTGCTCTAAAACCTGCATATGTTTACCACCTGGAGCAATATACGTAGTGCCTTTTTCAAGGATATCCCCATCGCTTGCTTCCTTCACATGAATGTCGCAAAGTGTGTTTAATCGATCGGCTAGCGATTTTGTGAATCCTTGAGGCATATGCTGAACAATCACAATGGGTGCAGGAAGTGTGGTTGGGATATTCATCAAAACTTCCTTTAGAGCCTTTGGTCCACCTGTTGAAACACCAATGGCAACTAGTTTTCTAATCTGACTTGCCATTGGTGGCATTAAAACAGTCGGCAAATCTCGCTTTGGCATCTCATCAGGAATAACGACTGTTGCACCAGCTGCAAGCTTAATTTTTTCTTTTAATAACTCTGCAATCGTGAATAAGTCTAGTGAGATGGAACCACTTGTTTTTGAGACAAAATCAACGGCCCCGTGTTCCATTGCAAGCATGGTTGTATGTCCACCAATTTTTGTTTGGCTACTTACCATAACCACTGGTGTAGGTCGTTCTTTCATAATTCTTTTTAATGCGCCAAGACCGTCTAAAACCGGCATTTCTACATCCATCGTGATAACATCCGGCTTAAGCTTTAAATTTTTAAGTGCTGCATCTTCACCATTTCTAGCCGTTCCTACAACTAGAATAGCTGGATCCGATTGTAGGATATCTGTTACAACCTTACGCATAAACGCAGAGTCATCTACAACTAACACCTTTATCTGATTCATGTTTGAATACTTCCTATCTATGCTTTAGTATTCTTCTTTTGATTAATGACTGAAGTAGAAGTTGAAATCCATCTACTTAGCCTTTTGAAAAACTGCGCTGACTCTACTTCTGGTGTTTGATCCGTCACAATACTTAGATACGTCTGAACAATTTGTCTTGTTGCCATACTTACTTTTGATTGTTTTTGATACACAGAATAAGGAACCTGCGACTTCACCGCTTTTGATACAAGTCTGTCATGAGGCACACTACCTAGCTTTTTTAATTCAAGCATTAAAAACTGGTTAGCTACTTGAGACAAATTTGTAAGTGTACGAATACCTTCCTTCTCAGAATCGGTTTGATTGGCAACGGCAAAGACATGTGGCTTCTCGGGCAATTTTATTAATTGTTTTAATAAACTATAGGCATCGGTTAGTGCTGTTGGCTCCGGTGTTGTCACAATGAACAAATCATCCGCTGATGCGAGAAGCTCTAAGCTCTCGTCTGTTACACCGGCTCCTAAATCCAAAAAGATATATTCGTAATGATTACCTAAAATTTGTAGCTGTTGCTGAAAATAACTCAGATCCTCTGCTGAAAAATGAGCCATATCTGTTAAACCAGAACCACCTGCTATGTAGGAAACACCATAAGAGGTTGATTCTATAACATCCCATACAGACAATCGGTTTTTGATCATATCAAGTAGATGGTGTGATTGCTGCACACCCATAATCACATCAATATTGCCCATACCACTATCCATATCGAGAATGACGGTACGGTGACCTAGAGCATGTAAGCCTATGGCGATATTGACACATAAATTTGATTTTCCGACTCCGCCTTTTCCACTAGCAATAGCGATGACACGCGCACGACTTGTTTTTTTCATCATTCTTCGTAAGCTCTCAGCTTGATCCATCGTGAACGATTCCTTCCATAACGGCTTGTACAATCAATTCTTCATTCGCGTGAACCACATCATCAGGAACATTTTGACCATTCGTCAGATACGCAATTCCGAATTTCTCATTTAAGCAAACATTAATCAAAGCTCCAAAACTAGTCGTTTCATCTTTTTTAGTGAAGATCAGCTGATAGACGGGCAATTGTTTAAATTGATTCATAACTGCCACCATGTCCGAGTATTTTGACGTTAGTGCTAATACAACATATAAAGAGGCTTGTTCAGATAAATGAATCGTTTTCTGTAACTCTTTTAAATAAAAGTCATGAGTGAAATTCCGCCCAAGCTGTATCAACTAAAAGTAGATCATAGTCAGAAAACTTGTTTGTTGCTTCATGAAAATCTTCTATTGAATAAACAACTTCAATTGGTACATCTAAAATAGAGGCATAGGTTTTTAACTGTTCAATTGCTGCAATACGGTACGTGTCCGTTGTTAAAATCGCAACCTTTTTTCCATGCTGTAGTGTTGCCTCAGCAGCAAGCTTTGCAATCGTTGTGGTTTTTCCTACACCTGTGGGACAGCAAAAATCATGTATTTTTTATCAAAAAGTGAACTTCCGATTTTAACCTCTTGCAAACGTTTCTTAAACCACTGCTTTGTAAAATTGTACACAGCAAGTGGAGTACGTTTTTCTTTATCCTGACTGTACCAAAAACCAAATAGATCCTCTTTCAGTTCATGACGAATCTTTGTATGAACATCCTGTTTCTCAAGCTCTCGGTCTAAGTGCAAGATGATATCTGGAACATTCATTCTTTCTATTTGACTTGCTTGCTTGACAAGAGCGGGAGATTTTATAACTTCTGCTCGTTTTATCTCTGGAGCTGCTGCAACAACCTTTGGATTAGGTGTAACATTTGAAACAGGATCCACTGCCGCTGTTACCTCAAGTTTCTTTTTGGCAAAAAAGCCAAACCAACCACCCGCTGTTATTTCTTTTGTATGCAGAATAACAGCATCACTACCAAGTTCAGTCCGAATTTGATTTAACGCCTCAGGCATTGATTCTGCTTGGAATTTTTTTAGTTTCATTCTGCATTCACCACCCCAACACTTTGAACTTCAACATCCACCTCAAGCTCATTGTAAGAAAGCACAGGTACATTTGGTAAATACCTCTCAAGTAACTGCCTAACATACATTCTCACAGCAGGTGAACATAACAGTACTGGCGTTTGCCCCATTTGTGATAAACGATTTGTTTCTTCAACAGCCGAATCTAAAATCTTTTGCGAGTGAGCTTGATCCATTGATAAAAACGGACCGTGATCCGTCTGTTGAACAGAGTCTGCAACAATCTTTTCAACGGAACCACTTAATGTCACAACGTAAAGTGGTTCATTTTTAGTTGATACTTGAGTTGAAATTTGCCTTGATAATGATTGTCTTACGTATTCCGTTAGTAAATCCATATCCTTTGTCAACTGCCCATAATCCGCTAATGTTTCAAAGATCATTGGTAGGTTTCGTATGGATACATTTTCTTTCAGTAGATTTGTTAATACTCGTTGCACATCACCAATAGATAATAAGGCTGGTGTTGTTTCTTCGACAAGAACAGGATACGTTTCTTTCAGATGATCAATCAACTGTCTGGTTTCTTGACGGCCTAATAATTCATGTGCATGACGTTTAATGATTTCGGTAAGATGTGTTGAAACAACAGAAGGTGGATCTACGACCGTATACCCCGACATCTCTGCTTTCTCCTTCATATCTTCACCAATCCATAATGCTGCAAGTCCAAAAGCAGGTTCGATGGTCTCTACACCGACAATACTTTCATCTTCAAAGCCAGGACTCATCGCCATATAATGATCTAAGAGCACTTCGCCTTTGGCAATTTCGTTTCCTTTAATCTTGATTACATATTCATTAGCCTGTAGTTGTATATTGTCTCTAATTCGAATAACTGGCACAATCATGCCCAACTCAATCGCCATTTGTCTACGGATCATGACCACTCGATCGAGTAGATCCCCACCTTGATTTGTATCTGCAAGTGGAATAAGTCCATATCCAAATTCAAATTCAATAGGATCAATCTGAAGAAGATTCACCACATTTTCTGGTGATCTCATCTCATCTGATGGAGTCTCTTCAGAATCGTCCAATGGCTGATCCAGGTCTGGTGCTCGTGCTTTCACGTTCTGCAATTGCCAACCTGCAAACGCAAGTAGACCAACCATGGAGAAAGTCAACAACTTGCTAATTGGTGTCGCCACCCCTAACAAAAAGATTGTTCCTGCAGTTACATATAGTAATTTCGGATAAGCAAAAATTTGTTTCGTAATATCTCCACTTAAACTTCCTTCAGATGCTGCTTTTGTCACGATGATGCCTGTTGCAGTTGATATCAACAATGCCGGAATTTGAGAAACTAATCCATCACCAACAGTTAGAAGAGTATAAGTAATGACGGCCGTATTTAGATCCATACCCATTTGCATCATCCCAATGATGAGTCCAACAATCATGTTAATCGCCACAATAATGATGCTTGCAATGGCATCCCCTTTTACAAATTTACTGGCACCATCCATTGATCCATAAAAGTCTGCTTCTTTTTCAATCTTTTCTCGACGTTGTTTTGCTTCTGAATCAGAGATCAAACCAGCATTTAAATCTGCATCAATACTCATTTGTTTTCCTGGCATCGCGTCTAGGGTGAAGCGTGCCCCAACTTCAGAAACCCTCTCTGCCCCTTTTGTAATAACGATAAACTGAATAATAACTAGAATAATAAAGACCACAAAACCAACAATGGCGTTACCACCAATGACAAAGTTCCCGAATGTATCAATGACATTACCTGCATCCGCATTTCCTAAAATAGATCTGGTTGTTGAAACACTTAATCCTAATCGGAAGAGTGTAATTAATAGCAGTAATGTCGGAAAGATAGAAAACTGTAGTGAATCTGTTGTATTCATTGCGACTAATATGATTAAAAGTGATATGGATATATTAAAGATAATCAGAACATCCAGTATGGGAGGTGGAAGTGGAATAATTAACATTACGATAATTAAAATCACACCAAACAATACAACTAAATCTTTTATTTTCATTGCTACTTCAACCTCCCTTCTTTAGTTCTTTAGGCTACTTTTTGTAGCCTCAGTTTCTTTTAATCTGTACACATAGGCTAATACCTCTGCTACTGATTTAAACAAATCCGTTGGCACTTGTTGACCTATATCTGCTTGACTGTATAAAGCTCTTGCTAAAAGGCGATTCTCAACCATTGGGATCCCATGCTCCTGTGCCCTTTTTTTATGCGTTGTGCGGAGAAATCCACACCTTTTGCAACCACAAAAGGAGCTTCTGCTTTACTCTCGTCGTACTTAAGAACAACCGCAAAGTGAGTTGGGTTTGTAATCACAACATCGGCATTTGGAATTTCTTGCATCATCCGTTGCATCGCAAGCTCCATTTGCTTTTGTTTTCGTTTTGATTTGATCCGCGGATCCCCTTCAATATTTTTGTGCTCATCTTTAATGTCTTTTTTTGACATTCTGATTTGTTTTTCATGATCATAGCGCTGATAGATATAATCTGGTATCGATAGAATCATTAATAAAATCGCAACTGCAAGGCCCATCATAATGGTCAGCCAACCAATCACACCCATTGCATCCGTAATAGATTTCTGAGACAAGAGCATCACCTCATCTAAATGGGTCCAAATGATGATGACTACTGTTGTTCCGACAAGTGAAATTTTCAATACAGACTTTGCGAGTTCAACTAACGCTCTAGCAGAAAAAATTCGCTTAAATCCTTTAATCGGATCCAACTTATTTAACTTTGCTTTTAGTGGCTCTGTTGAAAACATCGCCCCTACTTGAATAAAGCTACCAAATGTACCTGCAAATGCAGCGAGCAACATAAGCGGAAGCACTGCGAGTAGTGCCTGTGTCGAGATGGTTAGAAACATTCTTGCAACCGACTCAGGTGTAACCTCCGTTATCAAGTAGTTCGTGAAAATCTCTCTCTGCATATCAGCGAACATTGACACAATCATGTTTCCGCCGTACATCCAGAGAAAGAGAAAAACAATCAGCATCATTAAAGAGGTGTTTACATCTGTACTTTTTGGAACTTGTCCCTTTTTTCTTGTTTCATCTCTTTTTTTGGGTGTGGCTTTCTCTGTTTTTTCATCTGCAAAAAATTGCAGATCAAGTTTGATAAGAGCCATTTCATCCACCCCCAAGTAATTGCAGAAGCGTTCGCATCGTGAGTATTGTCTCATCAAACAACTTTTGTACAATCATCATAAACACACCCATATAGACCATTAACAAAGGCAAACCAACTAAGATCTTTAATGGCATACCAACCACAAACACATTCATCTGTGGAACAGTTCTTGATACCATTCCTAAAGCCAGATCAACTAAAAATAAGCAACCGGCAATCGGAAACGCGATTTGAATTGCAACAATAAACATTGTCGCTAATATAGATACCGCTTGATTGAGAATTCGTTCATCACCAAAAGGTAACGTCAATTGATCAAGTGGCACATATTGATAGCTATAATAGATCCCATCAAGCAACAGGTGATGACCATTAACCGTTAAAAGAAATAACAGCGCAAATGTATATAAGTAACCGCCTGTTAGCGGACTTTGTGCTCCTGTTTGTGGATCTACTACATTCGCAATCATAAATCCCATTGTAAAATCAATGAGTCCCCCGGCAACCTGGATGGCGTATAGCAGGATCATCGCAGCCAAACCAACAGCAAGTCCTACACCAATTTCTTTTATAATGAGTAAAATATAATTCCAATTAAAGACAAGCTCAGGTATATCAAAGGCTAGCACCATAATCCACGCAAGCATTAACGAAAGTCCTAGTTTAAACATCATAGGTATTGACCGATGAGAGTAGAGAGGCAATACCACCATAAATGAACTAACACGTATAAAAATTAATAAAAAGGCCGGCAAATACGCCATTAACTGTGTCATTATCCAATAAACCGATGTAAGTTAGAATAGATTTGATACGTGAAATTTGTAATTTGGCCAAGCATCCATGGACCAAAAATAACTAGCGCAAATAGCACACCAACAATTTTCGGAATAAATGCTAGTGTTTGTTCTTGAATTTGTGTTGTTGCCTGAAAAATACTTACAAGTAAGCCAAGCACCAATGCAATAATAAGAAGAGGGCCTGCTACAAGCAGCACGGTCCATACGCCATTTTCAGCGATTTGAATAACAAATTCCTGACTCATATAAACACCCTCTCCTTACTGGAAACTAAGTAATAACGATTGGACGATTAAATACCATCCATCTACAAGTACAAATAATAAAATCTTAAATGGTAAGGCGATCATAACTGGTGGAAGCATCATCATTCCCATTGACATCAACACACTTGCAACGATCATATCAATCACTAAAAAGGGAACAAAAATTAAAAAGCCAATTTGAAAGGCTGTTTTTAATTCACTGATAGCAAATGCCGGAACAAGTGCCGTAAGCGGGATCTCCTCCAAGCGACTCAGGTCTTTCCAATCCTGCATAGCCCATAAACAATGCTAGATCTTTTTCACGCGTATGTTTAGACATGAACTCTTTAATTGGCGCAGTAGCGCGATCAAATGCCTCTTCTTGAGAGATTTCATCATTTGCAAAAGGCTGTAATGCCTCCGTATTAATCTCACTTAATACAGGTGCCATGATAAAAAATGTAATAAAAAGTGCAATACCAATTAACACCTGGTTAGGCGGCATGGATTGAGTAGCTAAGCCCTGTCTAACAAAAGAAAGCACGATGATAATCCGCGTAAAACACGTCATCATAATTAGGATAGAAGGAGCTAGGGTCAAAACTGTTAACAGCAGAAAAAGCTGGATCGTAGTCGCTGCATTTTCTGTAGAGCCTGTTAACCCTGTTAAATCAAAGTTGTTTAATATTCCTGTAGCAGGAAGTATAATTTCATCCACCGTCATGGCTTACGCTCCTTTAATACCTTTTCAAGCTCTTGTTGTGAATTTGACGCTTCTTTTAGCTTTTCTGAAAACAAGTCTTGAAAGGAGGTTTGTGTAGCCGAATGACCTTGAATAGATGATTGTTGATTATGAGAACGATTCAGCTTGGATTTCATCCAGTCAAACGCTTTTTGTGCTGGTACCTGGAGCTGTTGATCCTGCTCATTTTGAAGTTTCACCAATTGCTCTAGCTCATCTTCTGAATCAATTTCTTTTAATAACTGAATCGATTCACCTACACCAACAACAAGTACACGATTTCCCACCTTAATAAGCTGAACGGATCGGTTAGGACCGAGTGGAACGCCTCCGATATTTTCGAGAAGCTGTGACTGTCGAAAGGTTTTTGTCCGTTTACTTAAGAAACGAAGTAAACCATAGATGAGAGCAATGATTAGAGCAAGCGAGCCAATTAGCTTAAGAATCGTTAAAAAACCGCTATCTTGATTACCAAAAGGAACAGCCTCTCCCTCTGCATCATCACTAGAGTCAGCGTCTTCGCTAACCCTCCATCCGCCTTCATTGCTGTTTTGATCCTTACACTCATCCGATCTATTTTGATCTACGTACTGACAGTCAGCTGCCTCAACTGTTGAAACAGGAGACAAGCTGATACTGCCAAAAGCAATCAACACCAAAAGCAATTTAACCGAGTGTTTTGTTAATCGCATCTATCACTCGCTCCGCTTGGAAAGGCTTCACAAT
Organism: Alkalicoccobacillus plakortidis; assembly: GCF_023703085.1. Taxonomy (NCBI): domain Bacteria; kingdom Bacillati; phylum Bacillota; class Bacilli; order Caryophanales; family Bacillaceae; genus Shouchella; species Shouchella oshimensis. The sequence continues at coordinate 712,895 of NZ_JAMQJY010000001.1, forward strand.
AAAGTCTTTAGCACCAGCTTGAATGGCATCAATAACCATTGCCTGTTGCCCCATTGCAGAACACATAATAATTTTTGCATTAGGATCAAATAATTTGATTTCTTTTAACGCGCTAATTCCGTCTTTTTCAGGCATCGTGATATCCATTGTGACAAGATCAGGAGATAGATCCTTGTACTGAGTGACAGCTTCATTTCCATCCGCTGCCTCTCCCACTACGTCAAATCCGTTTTTTGTTAAAATATCTTTAATCATCATTCGCATAAATGCTGCATCGTCAACTACTAGTACTTTTTGTCCCATATTAATCATCCCTTCAAGGCTAATTTAAATTACGAATTCGTTCTGCTTGGCTTACAATATCCGTTACTCGCACACCAAAGTTTTCATCTATTACCACAACTTCACCTTTTGCAATTAGTTTTTCATTAACTAAAATATCAACAGGCTCACCCGCTAGCTTATCTAGCTCAATAATAGAACCTTGTGTGAATTCAAGGATATCTCGTATGGATTTAGTTGTACGACCTAATTCCACTTTTACGTTTAATGGAATATCGAGCAACATATCCAGATTGCCAGATTGTGAACTTGATAGTTGCGGCTGATCAAAGCTCGCAAACGCAGCAGGTTGAATATCACTTGACCCTCTACCTGACATGCCTCCAACGTGCTGATTTGTTTCTCTTGGTGCAGTATAAGTAGGCTGAACCGGATTAGCTTGTACCACTTTTTCCGGTTCCGGATTAGTGACCTCAGGAGAGGAGACTTCAGCTTGTGGTGTCTCATCAGTTGGACTCGTTAGATTTTTAATAAATTCCTTTGCAAATGGTAATGTAACAATTTGCATGATTTTTGAATCAATTAAATCCCCAACCTGTAATTGAAACGAGATTTTGACTAGAACCTCCTCTGAAGGTACATAATCCGTGTTCTCTCCATTTTTAATATCCATTACATCAACAGAAGGAGGAGAGATATCAATCTTCATGTTAAACAAAGTAGACATCGATGTAGAAGCTGAACCCATCATTTGATTCATTGCTTCTTGCACTGCGCTGATATGCATATCCGTCAACTCTTCTAAAGGATTCGTTCCATCTCCACCTAACATGAGATCAGCAATAATCGCTGCATCTGTGGTCTTGATCATTAATAGATTTGTTCCTTCAAAGCCTTCTGTATACTCAACTTGCACAGCAACATGAGGACGCGGAAACTCTTGTTCTAGGTTTTTCTTCTCAACAACGGTTACCTGAGGTGTAGTGATATCTACTTTTTGATTTAACAAAGAAGATAAGGCCGTCGCTGAACTTCCAAAGGAAATATTACCAATCTCCCCTAATGTGTCTTTTTCCATATCTGTTAAATACTCAGTTACATCTAACTCAGTTATTGGATCATCTTTTTGATCATCTGGATCCATCCCATTAAGCAATGCATTTATTTCTTCTTGAGAGAGCATGCCGTCACTCATTCTTCTGCCTCCTCTAATACGTCCGTCACTTGAACAGCTATTCTATTTTTTTGTTTTCCAGGCTGAGCCAAATACTTGGTTTCTCCACCAACACTTAACATTAACGGATTGTGTATTGACTGGTTTAGTTCAATGACATCTCCAGAACCCAAGTTTAGAAATTCCTCAATTGTCATCTCAGACCTGCCGAGCTCTGCCTGGACAAGCAATGGTGTATCTCGCACCTGTTTCTCAAGCTGTTTCTGTTCATTCGGACTGCGTAGCTTTTTGTTCTCCTGTAACCAATAATGATTTGATAGCTTTGGTAAAATCTCTTCAAGCACCATATGTGGTAAACAAATCGTGATCATACCAGTTGTCTCCGCAATGTTCGTTGCCAGTGAAATAACTACAACCGTTTCATTTGGAGGAACCATTTGCAAAAACTGCGGATTCACTTCAATCTCATCTAAAATTGGATCCATCTCCACAACAGAACTCCACGCTTCTGTAAAACTATCCAATGTTCGCTGGAACAATGCCGACATGATTTTTGTTTCAATTTCTGTTAAGTTATCAATTTTATTGACACTGATTCCTTTTCCACCCATTAAGCGATCAAGCATGGCATACGCAATATTCGGATTCACTTCCATCAAAATCCGACCATTTAACGGAACGGGTTCAAAGACATTCAAAATGGTCATCTTAGGAATTGAACTGATAAACTCTTCATATGGCAGCTGATCAACAGAGGCTACATGAATCTGAACAAAGGTACGAAGCTGAGCTGAGAAAAAGGTCGTTAACAATCTTGAGAAGTTTTCATGAATTCTTGTCAGGCTACGGATTTGTTCTTTTGAGAACCTGAGCGCCCTCTTGAAGTCATATACTCTCACCTTTTTCTGTGTTTCTTCTTTTTTTAGCTCCTCCGCATTCATTTCACCAGTCGATAAAGCGGATAAGAGTGCATCAATTTCTCCTTGCGATAATACATCTGCCAATGGCCTCACCTCTTAATTCTTAGCCTTACTTATTGTAGAACCCACTCAGTCATATACACCTTTTGAACAGAACCTTCTTGCATCAATTCATTAATTTGTTCTTTTAACTCTTCCTCAAGCTTTGTTTTCCCATCAGGTCCACTAAGCTCGGTAGCTTCTTTTCCTGACAGGGTTGTGATAATAATATTAGTCACTTGAAAATCTCGTTTTTCAAGTTCATGTAACGCATCTTTACTATCTAATTGAATTTTATATTTTGAACGAACAAAACCATTGTTCAACAAATTTGTCGTTAGTTCTTCCGTATCATACGAACGTTCTATGATTTCATCGATTGTAGGCTCTGCATTTTCCTCTGCTTCTGCTGTGATATAATCCCAGGATAAAAAGACAGCTCCTCCAGCTACAGCAAGAGTTAAAAACATAACAAGCAGTACAACGGATATCTTACTTTTAAACACTTATTTCCCTCCTTTTTTAAAGACCGATCCTAAAACCCCCACTTTTCCGAAGCGATCATTAATTAGGTCATAGACTTCTTCAAGTTCATTACGTACAATGATTTTCTTTCCACCAATTAAAGTGATACTTGTCTCAGGAATTGCTTCAACTTGCTCAATAAGTAATGCATTTAACAAGAAAAATTGTCCATTTAGTCGTTGTAATCGTATCATTTTATATGTAGCAGGCACTTAGTGTGCCTGCATGCCTCCTATAAGCGAATCTCTTAGTTATCGTTTAAGATTAAGAAGCTCTTGTAAAATCTCATCTGAGGTTGTAATAATTTTTGAATTAGATTGGAATCCACGCTGCGCAACAATCATTTCTGTAAACTCTTCAGAAAGGTCAACGTTAGACATTTCAAGAGAAGATGCATTAATTGCACCAGTGCCGTTAGCACCTGGAGCACCGATTGCAGAAGGTTGACCAGAGTTAGCTGTTGGAACAAACAGGTTTCCACCGCTTTTAGATAGCCCGCTTGTATTCGCAAATTTCACTAATCCGATTTGTCGTTCATCGACCACAACATCCTCATTTGAACCTACAATGTTTATCGAACCGTCCTTACCAATTGAAAAACTTGAGATATCATTTAAATCTCCGCCTACCATATCAATCACACTGATTGTTTGATCATCACTGCCTAAAACACGATAGCCTTCTGCCGTAACTAAATAGCCACCCTCATCTAAATAGAAATTTCCTGAACGAGTGTAAAAAGTCTGATCACCGTCTGTTACTGCAAAATATCCTTCTCCTTCAATAGATAAATCAAGAGAACGTCCTGTAAATTGACTAGTAGAACCCTCATGAATTGTATCAATTGAACCAAGAGATGAACCTGCCCCAACTTGCTTGGAGTTAATCCCACCACGACCATCTGCTTGAGCTGCTGTTGCTCCTGCTAGCTGTTGACTGACTAAGTCTTGGAAGGTTACGCGGCTTTTCTTAAAGCCGTATGTGTTTACGTTTGCGATGTTATTCCCAATGACGTCTAGTTTTGTTTGAAAGTTTTTCATACCAGAAATGCCTGAATACATTGATTTAATCATTCTAATACGCTCCTTTTTTGAAACTGCTTCTATCATTCCACAGTTTGTGGCATCCCTTATTGGGTCCTGCCTAATTTTATGAGTCTAAAAGAATTGTTCCGTTAATATTTGTGAAAATATGACTGGATGCTTCCTGCCGATTTAACGCTGTAATGATCGTCTGATTTTTTGTGTTTGCTACTAAGGCCGCACTCTTTGTTACAACCAACGCATCGGTGATTCCCTTTTTGCCTGCTTCCTTAAGCTTCTCATGAATCGTATTCCACTCGGCTTGATTCATTTGAATACCTCTTTGAGTCAGCCGTTCATTAGCATGTTTGCTAATCGTTAATTGGTGACGCTCTGATTGGAGCAATTGACTAAATGTTTCACTTCGAGCAGGTTGTCTTACATTTGGTTGAATCTGATGGTGTTGGAGCTTGCTTTGAATAGGTAGATTCGGGTCAATCATTCGCTTGGTTCCTTTTCGGGCGTTGCTTCTACTCCAGCTTTGGCAACACCTACTATTTGGGTATCAAAAATCCACGTACCGTCTTCAAGACCTATCTGAAGAAAACCTTCTTTATTGTATTTAACAGATGCAACTTTAGCTGTTTCCTGTTCACCCGTTAATTTATCTGAATCAGCGACTTCAAATGTAATTTCCTTACCAATCAACTCACTGTATTTTAATAACGTTTGATTCGCTTGTGATTGGACAAAGCCTTCGAGCGTTTTATTCATATTGGTCATTTGTTCTAGGGAAGAGAATGTGGCCATTTGTGCGATGAATTCTCTGTCATCGACCGGATTACTTGGATCTTGGTTTTGCAGCTGAATCAAAAGCAACTTTAGAAAATCGTCCTTGCCTAAACTATCACTTTTTTGAACTGCTTGTGTTTGTTTCGGTAGCAAATAGTCATTAGTTATCGACGTCATCGATTTCACCTACATTCCTTATGTTGAAAAAAGTCCTTCTAAAAGCGTCTTAAATGAAAAACTTACTGTGTTAGCAGTGTCTTCTTTTTCATCTTGTTTACTTTGGTGTTGGTCTGAGCCTTCATCGCCACGCTGCTGCTGATCCTGCAGCATAGATTCCTCAACATCAATGTGTTCTAAAGGTATGTTGTTAGTTGCCAAAGCTTGTCTTAATTGTGGCAGACTGCGTTCCACAAGATCTTTTGTAGCAGATGATTCAGCAACAATTTGAGCCGTTAGTTTCTGTCCTGTTTGAATCAATTGAATTTGCAGCTTTCCAAGATGTTCTGGAAAGAGCTTTAACGTAAATTGAACTTGACCATCCTTTAGTTGCGTCATCGTTCCTTGTTGAAAGATACGCTGCAACTGTTTAACAAAACGTTGCTCTTCAGATCGTTGCAGTGATTCAGACTCTACTGGCTGTTGACTTTCTTTTGTACTAGTCATTTGCATCGAAGGAACAGATCGCTCAACACTTATTAAAGGCTCTGTTTCATTCGCACTATTTGGTGTGATTACACCAGCTGTACTATTGTTCACTTCAGGTACCTTTGATTTTAATGAAGTTCTGGATGGTGCCACATCAATCTGACTATCTTTATGACTTGTAACTTCCTCACTTAACAGACTTGATTGTCTGGTCATCTGGGATTGTGGATCTTGATCCATTGACTTCAATTTTTGTTCTACTGGCTTAAACTGCTGCAATAACTTTTCAAGCTTATCACTTGTTTCTAGCTCAGCTGTTGGATTAGAAAAAACATTTTCCATTGCTTTGAATGTTTGTTTCAGATCTTTTAGCAATAAACCGAGTGTTGCTTTGCCTTCTCCGGTCAAAAACGATTCAACTTGTTTTGAAACAAACGTAAATTCTTCTGTTTCTAAAAATTGTGTGTTTTGACTCATTAAAACCTTGCTTAGCTGTTCAGCTTTTTTAAAGGATTCAATTCCTTCCAGGCTCTTTGTAGGGAGCGTCATTTCCAAATCTTCTTGTTCTTGATTTTGAGCGAGATTTGATTGTTGACTAGTAAATGTAGGCAACAGATGTAACGGAATGACTTGCTTTACCACTGACCGGATTTGATCTGGTGATGGTGTACGCCCTGTTTCCATTTCTGGACTTTGTCGTCCTTCATCAAGCGTTTGTTGAGTTTGCTGTTCACTAATTGACGGTTGCGTGACCAATGGCAGTAGCAAGGTTGTTAATGCTTCTACATCTAAAAATTCTGCAATCGAATCAGCATCATACATTAGCAGTGGTTTCATCACATCTTCAATATCTTGTAGCTCTAATTCCGGATTTTCATCAGCAACGGACTCAGATGTAGATGCTCTTCTTTGTAAAGTGACAGCAGCATTTGATTCTTGACGCTCTGGAGACTGCATTCGTTGAAGAAACTCTGCAAAAGCTGGCACTCTTTCCATTGAATCTGATTCTCTAGAAACATCTGTTTGTAAGCCTTCTAAGAATTTTCGTTCTAAGCCCACAGAACGATCACTTAATGCTTGGTGCTATCCCAAAGGATTGTACAAAATGATTCACTAATTCACCTCCTTTCAACTTGTTTCTTCAGACCAAATCCTTACAACTGCTGCCGCTTTTTCCGTATCCATCTTTGCAAGTATCGCGGACTTGGTTTCAGCTTTAACATCAGCAAGTTGAATGATCACTTCATCCACGGTCAGTTCATTTAAAATCGCCGCTGCTGCTTTTGCAGACATTAGTTCATAGGTTTTTGCAAGCTCTTTACTCCGATCTACAGTGGTTTGAGATGCAACGTCTGTAGCCGCGGTCTGCTCTTGTTCTGCCACAGTTGACTTTATAGATTCAAGTTCATCCTGGGTTTCTGTTAAGCTTAGTTGCGCTTGTTCAAGATCTGATTTTGTTTGTTCAAGTTCAACTAGTAGACTATTATTTTCGGCCTTCAGATCATTTGGCGTTTCCGTTTCAGCCACAACTAGTTCTTCACTAACTAATGAGGAAAGTACTGGTGTGTCAGCCGCCCACTTCTTGCCACTTGCAATAACATCAATGCCGATTAAAGGTCCAATAAAAAACAACGCAAGCATAAAAACAACGACTAATGGTAGTAAAACTGCTAACAAAAATGTTTTGAATCCATTGCCTTTCTTTTTTTCATTTGTCATGACTTCACCCTTTTAGTGTCTAACAAATCGCTGAATGGAAATTTCGTCCATACTTAGTTGTTCCAGACGTTTTTCCTCCAACGTAAACTGCATGTATTTTTTTTCGCGAATTTTTTCATGTTTTTTGTGTTCAAAGGACGCATCAATGAGTAGTTGCTGCTTCTCATCCATCTTTTTTCTAGCAAGTTGAGTCAGATGTTGTTGTTTCTGAATCGCTTCCTGAAGAAAGAGCATACTTGATTGCATTGATTGAATATCTTGAATCGAAACTTTTTTCGCTAGTTTTAATCGAGCATCTGCCTCAAGCGATTCTTTTCGCTTTAATAAGTGATAAAGTGCCGTCGCTACCTCTTCAAACGTTTTGACAGCTTGCGAGTATATATTTTCTGCCTCTTCCTTTTCACGCTCTTTTATATCCATTAGCTTTTGTAAGGAATACTGAAAAATCAATACCTCTGCCTCCTTAGAATCGATCAACTAAACGTTGTTCAGTGTCTTCGAATGTGACTTGTTCTTTGGTCTCTTGTTTGATAAAAGCAAGAATATCTGGATGCGCTCCTACTGCCTCATCTAGCTTGTGATTGGATCCTCTTTTATAAGCTCCAATAGAAATTAGATCCTCTGCATCCGTGTATACAGACAACAATTCGCGTAAATGGGCTGCTGAAGCTAGGTGATTCTCAGACACAATATCACTCATTACTCGAGATACACTTTTTAACACATGAACAGCTTGGAAACTGACCTTTGTTAGCTAGCTGTCGGTCCAACACTAAGTGACCATCAAGAATACCTCGTACTGCATCAGCAATTGGCTCATTCATATCATCACCATCAACTAAAACGGTGTAAAATGCCGTGATACTGCCATGAAGGTTGGTCCCTGATCTCTCAAGAAGTCGTGGCAACATAGCAAAAACAGAAGGTGGATACCCTTTTGTTGTAGGAGGTTCTCCAATCGCTAGGCCAATCTCTCGTTGAGCCATGGCAAAGCGTGTGACCGAATCCATCATGAGGTTGACGCTTAATCCTTGATCACGAAAGTATTCAGCAACAGCTGTAGCCGTCAGTGCACCTTTTACACGCATAAGCGCAGGTTGATCCGATGTTACAACTAATAGGACCGTTTTTTTCATACCTTCTTCTCCAAGGTCCCTCTCAACAAAATCCTTTACCTCGCGTCCACGCTCTCCAATGAGTGCAATAACATTTACATCAGCTGCGGAATATTTTGCAATCATCGCGAGTAATGTACTTTTACCGACACCACTACCGGCGAAGATTCCCATACGTTGACCCTTACCAACACTAAACAGTCCATCGATGACCCTTACGCCTAAACCAAGTCGTTCTGTTATACGAGGCCTGGAGAGTGGGTTTGGTGGAGCTTGTTCGGCAGGAACCCAACTAAATGACTCATCCGGAACGAGCTCTGTCATTGGCCTACCAAGTCCATCGATGACCTGACCGATTAAACCGTGACCAACTGGGATGGTTAGAGGCTGTTCTGTACACTCAACCAGATTACCTGGTGCAATATCGATCGTATCTGAAAAGGGCATGAGCAACACGCTATTTTCTCGGAAGCCAACTACTTCTGCTTGTATTCGTCCATTCCCATCTCTACCTGAGTGAATGACACAAATATCTCCTACAGCAGCCGTTGGACCTGAGGATTCAATGGTTAACCCAACAACTCTTGTAACCTTTCCATACCACTTATGAACAGACATCAAGGGCACTGACTCAAACAGAGCTTGATTAATCATGTGTAAGCTCCTTTTGTTTTTCAAGAAGCTGTTTCTTAATCTCAGCAAGCTGTTGATCCATTGATGTGTGCAGACGACCTTGTTTGGTTTCAATGATGCATTCCTGTTCATCAAGCTGATGATCGGGTATAACAAGTAATTGTGTGGTAGAAGGCAAAACAGTTGTGAGCTCTTGCTTTTGTTCCACCGCAATTTGGTACCATGTTGGATGAACAAACAGCTTTAAGTCTTCATGCTCTCTCGCTTCATAAATTTGTTTCTTTAAAAATTGAATCGTGTTCTGATCAGATTCTAACGCTTGGCCAAGTACTTTCTCAGCTAGTAGGTAGGCAAGTCTGATCATTTGAGGTTCAGCTTGTTTTAGTAGGGTATCTCGCTCTACACTTGCCTGCTCAATAATGGATTGGGCTTCAAGAATTTTATCGCTGTAAGTCGCCCAAACAGACTGCTCACCCTGCTTGTATCCTTCTTCATATCCTTGTTTACGATTTTCTTCAAAAAGTTGTTCAGCCTGCACTGACATTTCTTGTTCCTTACGTTCAAACAACTCTGTTAGTTGTTCTGATTGCAGCTCGGCTTCATCCATCATTTGCTGTGCTTGTTTTTCCATTTCCTGCAGTCTCTTTTCAGCCATCAATTGTTCTGAAGGATGTTCCTCATCAGTTAACGTCTGTTCCGACTGCTGATGAGGACTATACAATGGTTTTATCGCAATCATTCTCTTTGGCTGCGTATTGGATTCAGTATGAGATTTAATAATCCTAGACAAGGACGTCATCCCCTCCGCCTCTGGCCACGACAATCTCACCAGATTCTTCGAGCTTACGGATCACTGCCACAATACGAGATTGTGCTTCTTCTACATCACGTAAACGTACTGGACCTTTATATTCCATCTCATCACGGAATGCATCAGCCATTCGTTGTGACATATTGCTAAAGACAATTTCTTTTACTTCTTCGCTTGCTACTTTCAGTGACAACTGTAGATCTTCATTTTCAACATCACGAATAATGCGTTGAATGGAACGATTATCCAATGTGACGATGTCTTCAAAGACAAACATTCTCTTCTTAATTTCTTCAGCCAACTCCGGATCTTGAATCTCGAGTGCATCTAAAATGGTACGTTCAGTTGATCGATCAACCCCATTTAGAACTTCAACAACTGCTTCCACACCGCCAGCTTCTGTATAATCTTGAGTAACAGACTGGGAGAGCTTTTCTTCTAATATCATCTCAACCTGACTGACAATCTCAGGAGATGTACTATCCATTATCGCAATACGTCTTGCAACGTCTGCCTGTACTTCTTGTGGCAGCTCCGATAAGATTTGTCCTGCTTGTGATGAATCCAAATAAGAAAGGATTAAGGCAATCGTCTGCGGGTGTTCATGTTGTATAAAGTTAAGAATCTGATTTGGATCAGCTTTTCTAGCGAAATCAAACGGTCTAACTTGCAAAGTAGAAGTAAGTCGATTAATAATCTGCATCGCACTTTCTTCTCCAAGCGCCTTTTCTAAGATGCTTTTGGCATAACCAATTCCACCCTGTGAAATGTAATCTTGAGCCATCACAATATGGTGAAATTGTTCAAGCACCTCATCTTTTACAGAGCTTTCTACTTTCCGGATATTTGATATCTCTAGAGATAGTTGTTCAATTTCTTCTTCCGTTAAATGCTTATAAATTTGAGCAGAGACATCGGGACCAAGAGAGATAAGTAATACAGCTGCTTTCTGCCTGCCCGTTAGTTCTTTATTTGAAGCTCTTGCCACCTTCTCTGCCTCCTTTAATCTTCAGCTAACCAAGAACGTAACAGCTTAGAGAACTCTTCTGGTCTCTCCTTAGCCATACTTTCTAGTTGCTTACGTTTTTCATGTGCAGGTCCGCTACCTTCAGATGGCAGATCCGGAATCTCTGGTTTGGATGCTACCTCGCTATCGATTTCAAGCTCTTCCACTGTCTCTTCAAGCTCTACTTGTTTTTTACTTCTAGCCAATATGATAACAAGCACGATAACAACAAGCAGCAACACTCCTGCTAATGCATACAGCCATGTAGGTATAGCCTGACCAATCTCAGTATCAGCTTGGACTGTTTTGCCAGCAAACTGATGAGAGGTAACGACGATTTTAGAATTCACTTCATCCTGGGTTAATTGCTCACCATTCACCTCAGGTAATGTTGTCCGCACAATTGTCCCTAAAATTTGTTGTATATCCGCAATTTGCTGAGCCGGAATTGTATCCATGCCTTCAGGTGGCTCTAGCATTACTTGTAGTCCAACATTTCGAATTTGATAGGGGCTTTCCGTAATTTCACGATTGATCCGATTGACTTCATTGTTGATTCGATCCTCAGTACGTTCCCATTCTGAGTTTTCGTTCCCTTCACCTTCAACATAGTTTGGAATTCCTTCTCCTGTACCAGCAGTTCCTCCTTCCGGAACCGTACCTTCTCCCGTATAGGCTTCAGCAATTCGTTCTACACTGACAGCAATACCTTCCATATTCTCTTCATCAACTGGTTCCACAAGTTGTTCTGTGCGATTCTCTTGTGTGAAATCTATATCAGTTGTTACAGAGATGAGGACTTTATCAGGTCCTATCATTGTTCCAAGCATTTGTTGAAGATTACGTGTCATGTCTTGCTCAATTTCTCTTTGTATCCCACGCTGTTGCTCAAAAGCCGCTAGTGTTGAATCACCATACGAATTACTTTCGTATGTGTAATTATTAAAGTTTTGATCAGATATTACGATATTTTCTATAGGTAAATTAGGTACACTTTTAGAAATTAAATGATAAAGTCCTTTTACACGATCAGGGTCAAGCTGAGTTCCTAGTTTTAGGTCTAGAACAACAGCAGCTGTTGCTGATTCTTGCGAGGAGTTTAACCAAACACTTTCTTCTGGCAATGTGATGATTACATTGGCATTTTGAACGCCCTCAATATTTTTGATGAGGTTTGAGATTTCTGTCTGCATGGCAGCTCGTTCCATAACAGAAAATTCATTATCCGTCATCCCGAAGCCTGATGAATCGGAAAATACCGTATAATCGATACTTCCACTTTGAGGAATGCCTTCAGCTGCTAATTCAACTTTTAACGAATCAACCTGACTTTCTGGCACCTCGATCGTCATGCCATCTTTAGAAACTCTAGAAGAAATCCCTTTAGAATCAAGCGTCTCCTTAATTTGTCCCGTTTCTTGTAATGAAAGCTGACTGTAGAGTGGCACGTATGTTTGTCGTGTGCTGAAATATGTAAGTGCCACAATCATAAAAACGATGAGAATAAACCCAATAATGAGCCAACGCTTTTGACCAGGTTCTCTCTCTGTCCAATATGTTTGTATTCCATTTTTATATCTTGCTATTGTCTCGTTCATGCGACCTCCTGGCACCCTTGCAATAATCTTTTTTTAAAATGATGAGATTAAACCTGCATTCTCATCATTTCTTGATAGGCTTCCACAACTTTATTACGAATTTCTATGGTTGCTTGCAAGGAAACGGAGGCTTTTTGGCCCGTTATCATCACATCATGAAGTTCAACCGGTTTTCCGAGCGCAAGATCCTCTGTTTTTTTACTCGATTCATTTTGCATAGAATTCACTTCGGAGAGCGCATGACTTAGTAGAGACTTGAAGCTTTCCTGTGCCTCCCCAGATGAAATAGGTTCAGACTGGAGCTTTGCAGTTTGTATTGGTTTAAACGGACTTTGTAACGAAATTGGATCCATCTCGATGCCTCCTATTTACCGATTTCTAGTGTTTTGAGTAGCATATTTTTGGACGCATTTAGGGCTGTCACATTCGCTTCATAGGAACGTGTTGCCCCCATTAAATCAACCATTTCTCTTAATGGGTCAACATTTGGCATTTGCACAAATCCATCTTCATTAGCATCAGGATGTTCAGGTTGGTAAACCAGCTTAAATGGTGTTGTGTCTTGTTCAATTGCAGATACCTTTACTCCACCTAACTCTTTGTTTAAATAGGATTGAAAACTGTGGTTCGATTGGTTTGGAGTTAAGGAGACCATTTTCCGACGATAAGGTTGCCATTCTCCATCAACAAGCTGACCTCTTGTCGTTTCCGCATTTGCCATATTTGATGAAACCACATCCATACGTAGACGTTGTGCCGTTAATGCAGAGGCGCTTGCGTTAAATCCACTAAACATCGACATCTTTATTTACCTCCTCTTATCACTGATTGTAGAGAAGAAAATCGACCATTCAGCCTTTCAATCAATGCGTTGTATTGAATTTGATTTTCAGCGAGATTAGCCATTTCTTTATCAATATCAACACCATTACCGTTGTGATGATATCTCCCTTTTAACCCATCTAATTTAGAAGAACTAGATTGAGTACCTTGAAAGTCCACATGTTCTGCTTGTGTTTTATAGGCTGAGAAATTTGAGCCGTTTAATTCATTCTTTAATGATTGTGAAAACGGCAACTGTTTAGCCTTGTAACCAGGTGTATCCGCATTTGCGATATTATCAGCGATAAGTGATTGCTTTTGCTGCGCTTGGTTCAAACCTAGTTCAATAGACCGAAATGATGCACCAGAAAAAAGATCCATGACAATACTCCCTTCCAAACAAACAAAATCGACATAATTCTTCAATAATCCTGAAACTTTATCACTAGTTATAAGCAAATTGTACTTAAATTTAGTACCATTGTCTAACTAAGTTTATGAGATACACAGTATTTACTAATTAATACCCATTAAAATATACCTATATAGTTACTATAATTTGTTATAATTTCAAACTGATCGAATGAAGTCGCTTACATATCTAAATTTTAATCCTTAAATCCGTAAAAATACCTATACATCTACTAGAAGGTGGTCAATAATCTGATAGAATTAGATTTAATTTAAAGGAACATACAAAAAGACCCTCCTAAAGGCGGAGAGTCTTTTCTCATAGATCTTTTTATTTTGCTTTCATACGTTCTAATTCATTAAGGAACTTATCATTTAATACTTTAATATACGTCCCTTTCATTCCAAGTGAACGTGATTCAATAACGCCTGCACTTTCTAACTTACGGAGTGCATTTACAATGACTGAACGTGTGATTCCAACTCGATCAGCAACCTTACTCGCTACAAGTAATCCTTCTCTGCCATCAAGCTCTTCAAAGATATGTTCTACCGCTTCTAGTTCACTGTAAGAAAGTGAGCTAATCGCCATTTGTACAACAGCTTTGCTTCTAGCTTCTTCTTCAATTTCCTGAGTTTTTTCATGAAGGATCTCCATACCTACAACCGTTGCACCGTACTCAGCAAGAATAAGATCATCATCATTAAACGTGTTATTGAGACGAGAAAGGATTAATGTACCAAGACGTTGTCCTCCGCCTTTAATCGGAACAATTGTTGTCAGTCCTGATTTAAATAGATCTTTATTCTCAACAGGGAAAGCTGTAAATTCACTTTCAATATCAATGTTTGCAGAAGTCTCATCTACTTTAAAAAGTCCTTCCGTATATTCCAATGGAAATTGCTTTTCTTCAAACATTTTTTTCATACGATCATTTTCAATCTCTTCCTGAACGGACAAGCCAAGTAGGCGTCCGCGGCGACTAAGCACATATACATTAGAACCAATTGTTTCCGCTAGCGTTTGGGCCATGTCACGGAAGCTCACATGCTGTCCACTTGACTTTTGCAACATATCGTTAATTTTTCTTGACCTAGTTAATAAATCCATTTTCTAATCTCCTCCAAAATATCCATTCGTTTATAATATAAATTGACTTAAATCTTTGTTTTTTGCAATTGAGGCCAGTTTCTCTTCTACATACTCAGATGTAATCGTGATTTCTTCCATCGTGATGTCTGGAGCTTCGTATGACAGGTCCTCTAGTAATCGTTCAAGCAATGTATGCAATCTTCTCGCACCAATATTTTCAGTCTCCTGATTAACCTCAGCTGCGATCACAGCAATCTTACGTACAGCATCGTCTGTAAATGTAATTTTAATACCTTCCGTCTGAAGCAACGCCTGATATTGTTTTAATAAAGCATTATCAGGTTCAAGTAGGATACGCACAAAGTCATCAACAGACAAATTAGACAGTTCAACTCTAATTGGGAATCGCCCTTGCAGTTCAGGAATAAGATCAGATGGTTTTGACATATGGAAAGCGCCTGCACCAATAAATAAAATATGGTCCGTTTTGACTGCGCCATGTTTGGTTACGACTGTGGAACCTTCTACAATCGGAAGGATGTCACGTTGAACGCCTTCTCTAGATACATCGGCAGATTGCTGACTTTTTCAGCCACTTTGTCAATTTCATCGATAAAAATAATACCTAGCTGTTCAGCACGGTTAATGGCCTCTTGATTAACTTCATCCATATCAATTAATTTTTGAGCTTCCTCTTCAATTAATACTTTTCTAGCATCTGATACGGGAAGTTTACGTTTCTTTTTCTTTTTAGGCATTAGATTTCCGAACATCTCTTGCATGTTCATACCCATTTGTTCCATGCCAGCTCCTTGAAACATATCCGACATCTGCTGACTTTGTTCTGAAACCTCAATGGTAACCATTCGGTCCTCTAATTCACCAAGAGCAAGCTTGTGAGCCATTTTTCTTTTAAGTTCCTTTTGAGAAAGCTCTTCTTCCGGCTCACTCTCTTCTTCATTTGACTCATCGTTAGAAAATAACATCTCAAATGGATTTTTGTTTGATGATTTTCTTTTGCCTGAAGGTACAAGTAAGTCAACAATACGTTTATTTGCTAATTCTTCCGCAGGTCCACGAACCGTTAACAAGCGTTCTTCTTTAATCATTCGTACGCTTGTATCTACAAGATCTCGAACCATGGATTCAACATCACGACCGACATACCCAACTTCAGTAAACTTTGTTGCCTCTACTTTAGCAAAAGGTGCACCCACTAGTTTTGCAAGCCTGCGAGCAATCTCCGTTTTACCTACTCCAGTTGGTCCAATCATCAAAATATTCTTAGGCGTAATTTCATCTTTTAGTTTATCATCAAGCATGCTGCGCCGATATCTGTTACGCAAAGCAATCGCAACTGATTTTTTTGCTCCCTCTTGCCCGACTATGTATTGATTTAGTCGGTTTACGATATCTTTTGGCGTTAATGAGTCCTTCATATCAGCTCATCTCCCTTCAGCTTAAGCAAGCTCCTCTATAACCAACTGATCATTTGTATAAACGCAAATGTCTCCTGCTGTTTCCAAGGCTGCCTTTGCAATTTCTAATGCACTTAATGAAGGTGCATGTTTCTTTAAGGCTCTGCCCGCAGCAAGCGCATAATTGCCCCCTGAGCCAATAGCAAGAATGCCATCATCTGGTTCAATGACCTCTCCTGTGCCTGATACTAAAAGGATTTGGCTTTTATCCATAACGATAATCATGGCCTCTAGCTTTCGTAACACTTTGTCACTGCGCCATTCTTTTGCCAGTTCAACAGAAGCACGTTGAAGATTACCATTGTATTCTTCAAGCTTACTTTCAAACTTCTCAAATAGTGTAAAAGCATCTGCAACTGAACCAGCAAACCCTGCAAGTACTTTTCCACCATAAATTCGGCGTACCTTTTTAGCTGTATGCTTCATCACAACTGCATTACCAAAGGTTACTTGACCATCTCCTGACATGGCGCTTTTGCCATCATGTTGAACAGCAAAAATAGTGGTTGCATGAAATGATTGATCCATGCTCTGGCCTCCTCTCACAGATTTATGCACGTGGGTGATGATTCATATAAACATCTCTAAGTCGATCTTTTGTAACATGTGTATACACCTGTGTAGTTGATAGATGTTCATGGCCTAGTAAGTCTTGGACTACTCGTAAATCAGCACCATTGTTAAGTAAATGAGTGGCAAATGAATGTCGTAGTTTGTGAGGGCTTATTCGATGAAAAAGAGCTGCTTCTTCCATTCTCTTGGTTAATATTGTCCGGTAACTGCGTTCTGATAAGCCACTGCCCCGATAGTTCAAGAAAAGCTGTTGGGTCGGGACTGGATTTTTAGACTGAAGAGTCGGTCTGCCATCTGTTAGATATGCCTGAAGTGCTTTGAGTGCATACGAACCAACTGGAA
The DNA here is from genome assembly GCF_023703085.1 of Alkalicoccobacillus plakortidis. Classification (NCBI taxonomy): domain Bacteria; kingdom Bacillati; phylum Bacillota; class Bacilli; order Caryophanales; family Bacillaceae; genus Shouchella; species Shouchella oshimensis. The sequence goes on from NZ_JAMQJY010000001.1 coordinate 729,895, forward strand.
CATAGCGTTCTTTTTTTCCTTTTCCATAGACCAAAACCGTACCAATCGAAAAATCAAGATGGTCGATCTCTAACAAACAACACTCACTTACACGAATTCCGGTTGCATAGAGCAATTCTAGAATGGCACGATCACGTAAATCCAAGGCAGAATTTCCACTTATCCCTTCAAATAGCTTTTGCATTTCTTCTTCATAAAGGAATTGTGGTAATCTGCCCTCGGCCTTTGGCAAGGAAGCATGCGCAAATACATTTTCCTCTATAAGTCCTTCTCTTTTCAGGAAATGACAGAAACTACGCATGGATGAAATTTTGCGTGAGACTGTTTTTCGGGCATATGATTGTTCATATAACTCACTTAAGTAGGCTCGAAGATCTGCATAGGTAACGTTCGCTAACGAGTCTAACCCAACTCGTGCCATGAATGTATAAAACGCTTCAATATCTCGTGTGTAATTTGATAACGTATGAGGTGAGCTGCCCTTCTCAATTTGCAGATAACGCATAAAACGTTCCAAGCCATTGCTGTTCTGAAGCTTGATTCAAACGACTCACCTCTCCTAAGCTACTAAATTCTAACACGCCAAACAGGCAAAAACAACGGTATTCACATTTCTTTCATAAAATTCTGAATTGTAGTCAATGCGCGCTCAGCTAGCTTTTCATAGCGATCTTTTTTAACTTTAATTCGTTCATCCAATGGCTTTAATAAACCAAAGTTCGCATTGATAGGCTGAAAATTCTTTTTCGCTTCTGTAGTGATGTACTCTGCCATAGCGCCAAGAATGGTTTCCTCAGGGAACACTAACAATTCTTTGCCTTGAACAAGTCTAGCAGCATTCAGTCCTGCTATCATACCAGCCGCAGCAGATTCCACATAGCCTTCCACACCAGTGATTTGGCCAGCAAAAAACAAATCCTCTCGTTCCTTAAACTGATAGGTACGATTCAGTAACTTTGGTGAGTTTAAAAACGTGTTACGGTGCATGACACCATAACGAACGAAGTCAGCCTGCTCAAGTCCTGGAATAAGTCGGAATACTTCTTTTTGTGGTCCCCACTTCAAGTGCGTTTGAAAACCTACCATATTAAATAATGTTCCAGAGGAATTGTCCTGTCTTAGTTGCACAACTGCATATGGACGCTTGCCCGTTTTTGGATCATCAAGGCCAACTGGTTTCATCGGTCCAAATAACATTGTTTTTCTGCCACGTGACGCCATCACTTCTATTGGCATACAGCCTTCAAAAAAGATTTCTTTCTCAAACTCTTTTAAAGGGACTGTCTCAGCTGAAACTAATGCATCATAAAAACGATCAAACTCTTCTTCTGTCATCGGGCAATTTAAATAGGCAGCTTCTCCCTTGTCATAACGACTTTTAAGGTAGACCTTATCACGATCAATGGTTTCAGCATCAATAATTGGCGCTGCCGCATCATAAAAATAGAGTGACTCTTCTCCTGTTAATTCACGTAGACTTGAAGACAAACCTTCTGAGGTTAATGGTCCAGTCGCAATGATCGTTGGGCCATCAGGAATTGATTCTATTTCTTCATTAAATACCGTGATATTAGGGTGATTTCGAACGCTTTGTGTAACCGCATCTGCAAAATCGTGTCTGTCAACCGCCAAAGCACCACCTGCTGGTACGGCAGCTTGGTCAGCTGATGCGATAATAACAGAGTCCAGGCGTCTCATTTCCTCTTTTAATACACCTACTGCATTTGTTAACGAATTGCCTCGCAATGAATTACTGCAAACCAACTCAGCAAATTTATCTGTATGGTGGGCCGGAGTTTGTTTGACAGGTCTCATCTCATATAGATGCACATGGATGCCTTGTTTGGCAATCTGCCATGCTGCTTCACTTCCTGCTAGACCTGCTCCGATTACCGTAATAATTGGTTGTTCCATAGATTGATTTCACCTTTCTTTTCTAGCTTGCTTATAGAATAGTACACGTAGCAAACAGGACTGTCAAGCAAAACCATTTTTTTTGGATTAGACAGCCCTGTTTAATCTTATTTAATTCGTATCCTTCTCGGAATAATCACATGATACACATTGCACTTGCACACTTTTCTTCAACTTCTTTTCTACCAATAAACTTTCACATTTTGGACACGGTCTCGCTATTGGTTTATCCCATGAGACAAACTCACATTCGGGGTATCGATCGCAGCCATAGAATATACGGCGCTTTTTACTTCTACGTTCAACAATATTGCCTTCCTTACAAGTAGGGCATTTTACACCAATATCTTTTACAATCGCTTTGGTGTTACGACAATCAGGGAAGTTTGAACAAGCCATAAACTTACCGTAACGTCCCATTTTATAAACCATTTCAGAACCACATTTTTCACAGGTTTCACCTGCAGGTTCGTCTTTGATTTCAACTTCCTTCATCTGTTCTTCAGCAACACTTAAGCGTTTCTCAAACCCTTGATAGAAGCTGTCGATAACCTTGATCCACTGATCTTTACCATCTTCAATAGAATCGAGATCTGTTTCCATTTTTGCAGTAAATTTAACATCAAGAATTTCAGGGAAAAAGTCAACAATTAATTCTAGGACAATGTCACCAAGTTCAGTCGGAATAAATCGTTTTTCATCTAACGTAACATAGCCACGTCTCTGAATCGTATCGAGTGTTGGTGCATACGTCGACGGTCTACCTATGCCAAGCTCCTCCATGGTTTTAACAAGTCTTGCTTCCGTATAGCGTGGAGGTGGCTGAGTGAAATGTTGATTAGGATCAAGATCTTTTTGTTTAACCGTTTGACCTTCTTCTAGATTTGGAAGTAATCGATCCTCTTCCTTTTTCCCATCATCATTTCCTTCAATATATACTTTCATAAAACCAGGGAACTTCACTTTCGAGCCAGTCGCTCTAAAGATAACCCCATTGTTATCTAAATCAACAGTCATCGTATCCATAATGGCAGGAGCCATCTGACTAGATACCAATCGTTCCCAAATTAATTTATAAAGTCTTAATTGGTCACGAGATAGATAAGCTTTCATTTCTTTTGGATCATAATTAACAGAGGTTGGACGAATTGCTTCGTGTGCATCCTGAGTTTTTTGATCTTTTTTTACTGCAAGTGCGTTTTTTGCTGCATATTCTTTGCCGTAAGTCGTTTCAATATATGCTTTTGTTTCTTCTTTGGCAGTTTCGGAAATTCTAGTGGAGTCTGTACGCATATACGTAATTAAACCAACTGTGCCTTGTTTGCCTAAGTCAATTCCTTCATACAATTGTTGGGCAATCATCATCGTTTTTTTCGCTCGGAAGTTTAACTTTCTTGCTGCTTCCTGTTGCAAGGATGATGTGGTAAACGGTGCAACTGGGTTTCGCTTGCGTTCCTTTTTCTTGACTGATTGCACATCAAAATTTTTGCCTTTAAGCTTAGCCAATACTTGATTGACGTCTTCCTCCGACCCCAAGTCCTTCTTCTTGCCATCAATTCCATAGAACTTGGCCTCAAATTCATCCTTATTCAATAAAAACTTTCCTGCAATACTCCAGTACTCTTCAGGTTTAAAGGCTTGTATTTCTTTTTCACGATCAATGATCATTTTGACTGCGACAGATTGAACACGGCCAGCACTTAATCCTTTTTTGACTTTCTTCCATAATAAAGGACTAATATTATAGCCAACTAGTCGATCGAGAATACGGCGAGCTTGCTGCGCATCAACTAAGTCCATGTTAATCGGACGAGGTGTTTTAAACGCATCTTTGATTGCCTGCTTCGTAATCTCATTAAATACAACACGACATTCCGACTGTTCATCTATGTCAAGGCTATGAGCCAAATGCCACGCAATCGCTTCCCCTTCTCTGTCGGGGTCAGCCGCAAGGTAAATTTTCTTTACTTTTTTTGCTGCAGTTTTTAATTCTTTTAAGACGGGTCCCTTCCCACGAATCGTAATATACCTTGGTTCAAAGTCATTGGTTACATCTACACCCATTTGACTTTTTGGTAAATCCCTTACATGTCCCATTGATGCTTTTACGATATACTTTTTTCCTAAGTATTTACCAATGGTCTTTGCTTTGGCGGGAGATTCCACGATTACTAAATAATCGGCCATACAGCCACTCCCTCTCATCTATAAATGAAATCCTCCTCATTATTAAACACACTTTTGCTATTTGTCAAACATAAGAAAATGATTTCAAGGCTTTTTCTACCAAAATTATTGATTATTTCTTTATTCTACTTAAACAAACAAGTCACTTATCATGACCATTCTTCTGTTATATCGTTTGCATCTCGAACAAGCTTTGCTCCTTGTTGGATCAAATGATTTGTTCCTTGTGAGACAGGAGAAAAAATTGGGCCGGGTACAGCAAAAACATCTCTTCCTTGCTCAAGTGCTTGATCTGCACTAATCAACGAGCCACTTTTTTCAGCTGCTTCCACTACGAGTATGCCTTTAGAGAGTCCACTAATTATTCGGTTTCGTGCAGGAAAGTGCCATTTTTGTGGGGGGATAAATGGAGGATATTCTGTGAGTACAACATGCTTTGACACAAGATGTTCATAAAGAGCCTTATTTTCTTTTGGATACATATAATCAAAACCTGAACCTATGACAGCCATTGTTTTTCCGTTATGCTTAATTGCTTCTATATGAGAAAGTCGATCAATTCCTTTAGCTAAGCCACTAACAATCACATATCCTTGTTTAATAATCGGTGGTAAAAGGGTTTCGATGCTTCGTTTTCCAAGCTGTGTTGGGAGCCTTGTACCTACAACAGCAAGTGTTTTTGTTTCTTGTAATAGGCTAGCATCTCCTCGGATATAAAGTACCCAAGGCGGATCATAGGTTTGTTTTAATAGTGCCGGATAGTCCACATCAAAATAGGTTAAAACATGAATAGATTTCTGAAGGTAAGAGGATGTTGTTTCAATTGGAGATATTGAATGAAGGTCGTAATAGAAATCTTGAGGTTTTTTAAGGGTTGGATAAAAAAAGGAGGATAGTTGTGTGAGATTCATAGAGTAAATTAGTGTAAGTTCGGGGTCCTTTGTTAAGAGCTGAGAGAGTTTACTCCAGGTCATGCCACGACAGCTGTGAAGATGAATTAATCGTTGTCTAAAAGTAGACAGATTCAGTCACGTCCTTTCTATTAAAAAGAAGTATAGCAAAATAGACCGATAGGGGCTTAAGAAATCGACTGAGTCTCAAGCCCCTTTTCGGTCATCTGCTATTCATGCAACTTACTTATGATTTTGTTGCTTCATGAGTTGTGCAAGCTTCAAGAAGATTGTTTTCTTTTAAAGCTGCAATAAGAGTGTCACCCATATCAGATGGTGTTGCAGCCACTTTTACGCCGCAGCTCTCAAGTGTTTTGATCTTTTCAGCGGCAGTACCTTTACCACCTGAAATAATCGCACCAGCATGCCCCATACGTTTGCCTGGAGGAGCTGTTTTACCACCAATGAAACCGACAACTGGTTTTGTCATGTTAGCTTTAACCCACTCAGCTGCTTCTTCTTCAGCTGTACCGCCAATTTCACCAATCATGATGACAGCGTATGTGTCTGGATCTTCATTAAATAGCTTTAACGTATCAATGAAGTCTGTTCCATTTACAGGGTCTCCACCAATTCCAACAGCTGAAGATTGGCCAATACCTGCTGTAGATAGCTGATGAACAGCCTCATACGTTAATGTACCAGATCTTGAAACAACACCTACGTGTCCTTTTTTATGAATGTATCCTGGCATAATTCCAATTTTACATTCGTCTGGAGTAATAACTCCTGGGCAGTTAGGTCCAATTAAACGTGTATTTTTGCCTTCAAGGTAACGTCTAACATCTACCATATCAAGCACAGGAATTCCTTCTGTAATACAAATCGCTAATTCGATCCCAGCATCTGCTGCTTCCATGATTGCATCCGCTGCAAAAGCAGGTGGAACATAGATAACTGAAGCGTTTGCGCCAGTTGCTTTTACTGCTTCTTCCACTGTATTAAAGACAGGAATGCCTTCAATCTCAGTACCACCCTTACCAGGTGTCACTCCACCAACGACATTTGTACCGTATTCAACGGCTTGTTGTGTATGAAAAAGACCTGTTGCTCCTGTAATTCCTTGAACAAGTACTTTTGTATCTTTATTAATGAGGATACTCATTTCTCCACGTCCCGCCTTTCTATTTCACTAGAGCTACGATTTTTTGTGCACCATCAGCCATTGAATCTGCAGCGGTGATATTTAAACCGGAATCTTTAAGGATTTTCTTACCAAGTTCAACATTTGTTCCTTCTAAACGAACAACTAGAGGAATCTCAAGCCCAACTTCTTTTGTAGCTGCAATAACACCTTCTGCAATGATGTCACATTTCATAATTCCACCAAAAATGTTAACAAAAATTCCTTTTACGTTGGAATCAGAAAGGATGATTTTAAATGCTTCAGTTACCTTCTCAGCTGTTGCACCGCCCCCAACATCTAGGAAGTTAGCTGGATCGCCACTGTAATGCTTAATGATATCCATAGTAGCCATGGCTAGTCCTGCACCGTTAACCATACAACCAATATTTCCATCTAATGAAATATAGCTCAGGTCATATTTAGATGCTTCAATCTCTTTAACATCCTCTTCTTCAAGATCACGGTATGCAAGAACATCTTTTTGTCTATATAGTGCATTGGAGTCGAAATTCATTTTGGCATCAAGTGCCATGACCTTTCCATCTCCAGTAGTTACAAGTGGATTAATTTCTGCAATCGAGCAGTCTTTCTCAGTAAAGACCTTGTATAGTCCAAGCATAAACTTAACAGCTTGTCCAACTAGCTCTTTTGGAATGTTGATGTTGAACGCTAGACGACGTGCTTGGAAACCTTGAAGTCCAACGGCTGGATCAATCACTTCTTTGAAGATTTTCTCAGGAGTTGCTTCAGCAACTTCTTCGATCTCAGTACCGCCCTCTTCAGAAGCCATCATAACCACACTTGATGTGGCACGGTCTAAAACAAGTCCAATATAGTACTCATTTTTAATGTCGCAACCTTCTTCGACGAGTAAGCGCTTTACTTCTTTACCTTCAGGTCCCGTTTGGTGTGTAACAAGTACTTTCCCTAAGATCTCTTCCGCGTATGTACGTACTTCTTCGAGATTCTTAGCGACTTTAACGCCACCAGCTTTACCACGGCCACCTGCGTGGATCTGTGCTTTCACTACGGATACACTAGAGGCCAAATCCTTCGCTGCAGAAACAGCTTCTTCTACAGAGAACGCAACCTTGCCGTTCGGAACTGCTACGCCATATTGGCGAAGAAGCTCTTTCCCTTGATACTCATGGATATTCATTCTCTCTCCTGCCTCCTGTCGATTGCATGCGCTTGCATGCCTTTCAGATTTTCACCCTTCATGCGGTGAAATTCTATTCTATCTTAGCATTTTTTCGGCTCTCGTGGGAAGCAAATCGCAATTATTAGATAAAACCTATGATCTTTTTTCTGATTTTGTCGATTTTTTGGGTAAATCTCTCTCATTTTCTTTTTTAGAATTTCTTTTTTTCTTTAGTAATCGATGTATGGCTTCTTTTGATTCTGTTTCATGAATCGGAGAAAATACACCAAACTCACTGCCAATCTCTTCTTTGTTCTGATTTCTTTTTTTACTCATCCAAGCACCTCACAAGACTGTTTTTTTCAGTCTTCCTCGGAAGATGGTTCTTGATTCCTATCGATACGATAAATAAAAGAAAACAATTCAGCTACTACTTCATAAAGTTCTGGAGGAATCGATTCATGTATAGTTAGTTGACTTAATAGTTCAACTAACGATTCATCCTCTTGGATTGGAATTTGAGATTCTTTAGCTGTTTTTATGATTTCATTTGCAGTGAACCCTTCTCCTTTTGCAACAACAATCGGAGCTACGTTTTGATCACTTAGATACTTTAATGCAACGGCTTTTAGAGACTCTTTTTTCATATACGAATATCCATTCCTTGATAAATAGTTGGTTTTGAAGTGATTTGTGGTTCACTTGGTACGACTTGATCCGGGGTCCATGTTTTCCATGAAACAGATGATAATTGATAATCAAGATTTTGTAGACTTTCTCTTAAAAGTGGTTCAAGTAAAGATAACAACGATGATGGCTTATCCATTTGATTGGTTACCGTAACATGGACAACCTTTTTCCTGGATGGTCACTTGAATCATCGTTTCTTTTATGCGCTCAAGCTCCAGAAAAAACAGTAAACGACAATTGTCTGGATTTAACGTTCCATCCTCCTGTTTTTTCCCTTGCCATTGCATCGTCATATCTGTTTGATATTCACCAAGCTTTATAGGAAGTTGGATCAATAGATGTAAAAAGGAATCCGATGGAAGAGACTGAATTTGATGACCCGTTATTTTATGAAGAGCCTGTTCAGCTTGCGACCTAACCTCCGTTGTACTGCCATCATTCATTAATTGTATAAGGATATTTTTAATCGATGGAGGCGTTGTTTTTACATCATGTAAATTGGCCTCGTCTTGGTAGCCAACAAGCTTAATCAAGTCAATGAGCTGATTGGCAAATGTAGATTGTTTACCATCTGCAACCACTGTTTGTGATACTGAATGCCGCAGTGCTGATTGGATGATCTCTTTTTCCTTTGCATGACTAATTCCTTCAAAAATAGTTGCCCACTTCACATGGATCTCTTTCTGATCCGCTCGATTAGGAAGAATTTGATCAAGGAGAGATCCATTTGACGAGGCATCTTTTACATTCCATTTTGTCAAAAGCTCACTTGACGTGGTTGTTGGTGTTATTTGTGGCCATTCTAACTTTGCCAATACTCGAATTGCAGCTTGTTTAGACTCTTGATCAGTATTCGGGTCTATAACAGTACGAATAAGATGGTCAATTGGAGACCGAGTAGTAGGTCCTTGTGTTCGCTGGAGCATGCTTTGTAAGACATCTACTGATTCTGCTTTGTTTGTACCCTTAAATGCTTGCGTGATTGCTTCAAGGCTATTTGTAAGCCCATCTGTTTGCTGCAAAGATGCCAAAGCATGATACACACTCGAAGTTAAAGGGAGCTGTTGCCGAATCATAGACCCAATTGTTTCCATTCCAATTTTAGAAGGGACTGAATTTGTTTTAAGCAGATTGATCCCATCTGTTAATTGATTGAGTGAAAAAGGAATGCCTGAAGTTTTTAGTTGGTTTATTAATGTATGAGCTTCTTTGCTTGTCGGTAGTTTTGAACCCCCTAATGCTTCTGGCAGCAAAGTGGTTTGAGGTGAATCTGGTTGTACAATTTGCAGTCTCGGAAGATCCTGCCCTTCACGAACCATAAACCAATAAGAACTTCCTGCGGTTACAGGCGTTTCAAGCTTTGCAATCACGGTCATTCCACGAATGGACAAGGCAGCTAGTTGTTCAGGGTAATGTTTTACTACTTTTCCTGAGAAAAGTTGCCCCGGTTTAAGTGAAAGAAGAGGTGTTTGACTTCGGTTTGCTAATTTCTCACCAGAATTCAGTTGATGAATTCCATACATTCGTTCTGCCTCCTTATCTGTTATCCAATATGGTCTTTTACTGGCTGAAAGGATCGTCTATGTGCTGGCGTTACTCCGTATTGCTTAAGTGCTTGCAGATGTGTAGGTGTACCATAGCCAGCATGCTGTGAGAAGCCATATTCCGGATAGGATTCATCCAGTTTTTCCATTAATCGATCTCTTGACACTTTTGCTAAAACGGAGGCCGCTGCTATACTCAGACTTTTTTGATCACCTTTTATTAAAGAGGTCTGCTCCACTTCCATTGGCAAGTTCATTGCATCAAGCAACAAATAATCCGCTTGAGTTGTTAAGTTCTCAACTGCTAGCTGCATTGCTTGTTTTGTGGCTTGATAAATATTGATTGTATCGATGGTACTGACATCTACTTCTTGAATGGAGTAGGCAATCGCTTGTCGCTTTATCTCATCAAAAAAATACTCACGTTGCTTTTTACTGAGTTTTTTAGAATCTGTCAGACCGACTAAAGTCGTTTCTGTTGGCAAAATAACTGCAGCGGCAACAACTGGTCCAGCTAATGGACCTCTTCCTGCTTCATCAAGCCCAGCAATTGCTTTGAATCCATTCACTGATAGATCGCGTTCATATGTTTGCATCTGCTCAAACATCTCGAGCTCTTTTTGTTTTTTTAATAGCTTCTGGTTCACTTGCTTCAGTAATTGCTGTACACCTTTTCTGTTATCTTGTTCTAGCTGAACTAGGTAGTTTTTTAATTCCTCACCTGAGGCTGTATCTAGCATTTGCTTGATTGTTGAAATCGATTGATTATGCATTGTCTTCTCTCCTATGTATATCGTCTCACTCATTATGTTTTTAAAGGAAAAAACCGCCTAAAGAGCCATCTCCTTAAACGGTTTTCTCCTCTATATCGGTAGGCTTTTCTAGCGTGATTGACCCTATTGTGCCAGAACGAAGCTCACGTAAAATGGTCTCTGCTGTTTTATCATAATCAATGTAGCCTCTTTTTTGTAAAAATCCACGTTTTTCGCCAATTAAATCAAATAGCTCAACGTTGTCTTCCGGAAGCTCATCTACTTTATATCTCGCTTTGATTAGATTTGGATATTCGCGTTTTAAGTACGTTAGTACAAAAAGAGCAATATCTTGAAAATCTAAAAGCTCATCCTTTATTGCTCCTGTTGCAGCTAATCGATATCCAGTAATCTGATCCTCAAACTTAGGCCAAAGAATACCTGGCGTATCTAAAAGCTCAAGAGATGTTCCAATTTTTATCCACTGCTGCTTTTTGGTAATACCAGGACGATCGCCAACATTAGCAGTCCGTTTTGACGCAAGACGGTTAATAAGGGTCGATTTCCCTACATTCGGAATCCCTAGAATAACAACTCGAATCGCCCTAGGTTTCATTCCTTTTGCTTGCCACTTTTCAAATAAAGGTTTGGCTAAGTCCTTACAAGCTGCATCAATCTTTTCCGTACCTTGTCCATTTTGAGAGTTAATCGAAATGACATAAGCTCCCTGATCTCTAAAATGAGTGGACCAAGCTTTGGTTTGAACGGGATCGGCTAGATCTGTTTTATTTAAGAGAATTAAACGAGGTTTTCCTTCAGCTAATTCATCAATCACTGGATTTCTAGAAGATAGCGGGGCTCTTGCATCAAGAAGTTCAATGACAACATCAATATATTTCAGTTTCTCTGTTACTTCACGGCGTGCCTTAGCCATGTGGCCTGGGTACCATTGTATTGCCATTCCTACACCTACTCTGTTATTTTTATATTTTTAATTGGCCAAAACGTGAGACTGGCTTCACCAATCACATCTTGTTTATGAATCGAACCAATATCACGGCTATCCTTACTACGTCTCCGGTTATCCCCCATAACAAAATACGAGTCCTCGGGTACAACCGAATCAAATGCAGGAGACAATTCCTCTAATTTAAAATCACCCGTTAAAACTTCCCCTTCATAATACATTTTCATATCATCAAGAAACGGTTCAGTAACAGGCTCTTGATTAATATATAACGTATCATCTCTATATTCTATTTCTTCACCTGGCAAACCAATTACACGTTTAATATAATCATTTCCTCCAGGAGCATGAAAAACAATGATATCAAAACGTTTAGGCTCGCTTAGTTGCAATCCTATTTTATTTACGATCATCTTATCATTAGGTTCTAAAGTTGGCTGCATCGATTCTCCATCTACTACAACGGAGGCAAACATGAAGGTTCGAATCACAAATGCTAATAAAAGCGCAATAACGATTGCTTTTACCCATTCCCATGACTCTGATCGTTCTTTTTTCATTTTTACAGAACCTCCAACGGGCTGTAGACATAAAGTCGCATCACAGAGTTATCATTTCTTTCTATAGTTTATCATATTCACACTGTGAATAGTAATGACGAGAATGTATTGTTTGGGGCATTTTATATGTTCAGCTAAAAAAAGAAGCTTCGGCCTAGCCGAGCTTCTTCTGCATCTTATTGACGACTAACTTAAGCCAAACAATATATCAAAGAAAAGTCCGTACCTCTTTACAACAACAAACTCTGCTATTTTTCTTAGAAGAATATACCTTATGTAAATTCGATAGTCAAACCCTTTTTATTGACCAATTCCGCATCGTTACCCTATTCTCGTATAAATTTCCACGAACAAAGGTGTAAAGCTATCATCTCTCTACAAAGCGATCCAAATGAAGTTTCCAGTTGATGTTGTAATTGACCCACAACCTAGAATGTTTTAGCTGTTTATCTTTCGTTTGTGCCCACACTTATCACATTCTAAAAACGATTGAATTTCGATGAGGAAGCTTCAACTTTCCTCTTCAATGACTTTGTCATCAAAGCTTTCAACTAAATTCGATTTACATGTTGGGCATAAATTATTGTTACCGATATTCATTTTTTATTAACCTCCTTGAGGATCACCAATCCTCATATATATCGACATTCATCTTAAGAATTTCATTAAAAACGAATTACCTAGATTTCACAACGAATTAAAAAGTTTAAAACTATTTAGATTCCCCAGTTTATTATCAAGGCATATAACTACAATTAAGAGAAAATTGAATACACAATGGAGTACGTAGTAGTTACTTTGGATATAATTCAGCATTTTAAATCGAATACAATTTGTAAATTAAACGGTACAATGAAACTAGTCTTAAAGGAGGTAAAAAGATTGAATTCGGTTGTTTCATCTTTTAAAGGTATTTTCTCGACAATTAGTATATCTTATCTTGTTAAATCCTACTTAATAGCCTTTACTTTTATTTGGTTGTATTTTCAGGTCGCTTCTACACAAGGAGAAAAATTATATTTTATTCTCTGTGGCCTTTTATTTCCCTTTGCAACATTAGCTTGGGACAGCATTATTAGCTTTCTTTTTAAAGGTCATATAATTATACTCCATGTTATAGTTTTAATAATGTGGAATCTCACAAAATGGATGATTTTATTCTTAGTAGCTCCAGTAATAGCTCCCATCACTATATTATTCTTATACATAATGAAAAGATTTTATAGTAGAGCAAACTAATATTCTTCGCAGGTCTCCATTCGGTGAGCCTGCTTTTTTTATCATTCGAGTCGTCTACCTGTCTTCTTTGCATTATCTCTTTCTTTGAAATGTTAAGAACAACGCGATTCCTAAAAGGTTTGTGACCTTTAGATTTTAGTAACGACATAATAGCGTTGAATCGACGCAAAAAAGAACGCCTCCCATACGTGGGAAACGCTCTTTTTGATAACGTTAAATCATTGATATAACGCCTATTACGCTTTTTTACGTAGTTCTTTAATGCGGGCAGCTTTTCCACGTAGGTTACGTAGATAGTAAAGCTTAGCACGACGTACTTTACCGCGACGTTTCACTTCAATCTTTTCGATTTTAGGTGAATGTAATGGGAATGTACGCTCAACACCTACACCATAAGAAATTTTACGAGCTGTGAATGTTTCGCTGATTCCGAATCCACGACGTTTGATTACTACGCCTTCAAAAAGCTGGATACGCTCACGAGTTCCCTCAACAACTTTAACGTGAATCGTTAATGTGTCACCAGGACGGAACGCTTGGAAGATCAGTGCGAAGCTGTTCATTCGTAATTTCTGTAATAATGTTGCTCATAGTCGTATTCCCCTCCTTCCAAACAGACGTTCATGTCGGGTCGCCGCAGCGGAACATCTTAATAACGGGCGAATTGCCACAAGTACTATAGTAGCATAGATAAAAGAGTGACACAAGATCCTTTTTAACAAATGCCAAGCTTTTTTACCTTACATCTCTTTTTTCCATTCATCTATCAACTTTTGTTGATTAGGTGTTATCTTTTCTTCATTTAGCAACTCAGGACGTCGCTCAAATGTTCGTTTAAGCGATTGTTGCGTTCGCCATTCTTCAATACGTTGATGATGACCTGACAGTAGGACCTCAGGCACGTCCAACCCACGAAAAGAAGCAGGTCGAGTATACTGTGGATGCTCAAGCATTCCTGTTGAGAATGAGTCTGTTATTGCCGATTCAGCGTTACCTAGTACCCCTGGAAGTAGTCTCGTTACACTATCAACAATAACCATTGCACCGAGCTCACCACCGGTTAAAACGTAGTCACCAAGTGAAATCTCATCTGTCACAAGATGCGTACGAATCCGTTCGTCATATCCCTCATAATGGCCGCAAATGAAGATAAGTTGCTCTTCCTTAGAGAACTCTTCCGCTTTTTGCTGAGTATACGGTTCTCCTTGAGGGCAAAGTAACACAACTCTAGGGTTTATATCCGCTTGTTTTACATCACTCACAGCATCAAAAATCGGCTGTGGCGTCAATACCATTCCGGCCCCACCACCATAAGGGTAGTCATCAACACGGTTGTGTTTATTTGTTGAATAGGTTCTAAAATCTGTCACGTTCAAAGAAACAAGTCCTTTATCTTGTGCCAATCGTAAGATCGAACTACCGAAAACGCCTTGAAACATTTCTGGAAACAGACTTAAAACATCAATTCTCATACATCCAATCCTTCTAGCAAGTGAATCGTAATCGTTTTGTTATTGATATCGACCTCACGAACAACCGATTCAATATAAGGAACAAGCAGATCCTTTTGACCTTCTCTTTTGACAACCCAGACATCATTAGCTCCTGGACTTAAAATCTCAATCACTCGACCGATTTTTAGTCCTTCTTCACTTATAACCGTGCAGCCAATAATTTCGTGATAATAGTATTCACCAATCTCAAGTTCTTCCTGTTGATCAGCAGATACATATAAAGTTTGTCCTTTAAAAGGTTCCACGTCATTGATATTCTCGTACCCTTCAAACGTTAGCAACTCAAATTGTTTGTGACTACGATGTGTTTTCACTGTTAAGTTAAGATAAGTACCATTTTCCTGCCTAATGGCAAGAGTGCTTCCTTTTGCAAATCTTTTTTCTACAAAATCTGTAGTAGATAGAATGCGCACCTCACCACGTACTCCATGAGTATTAACAAGCTGTCCTACCTTATACCATTCCGTCATCAGAACGCCTACTTTCTCGAAATTGTTCAATGATTCCATCTCGCACTACGACCTCAAGCTGCTGCTCTTGGTCTGGCCACCTATCTCCAATCGTAAGCTCTACAATCGCTTGTGTTTGACCACCTGCAATTTCAGAATCTATGGGTAGACGATCAAGCTGTTGGAGTCTAAATTCAAGGCTTTTTCTTTTATCTGTTCGTTTATTGATTTCTTGTTCATAACGCATGCGGATTTGTTGCTCTTGGGAAACGGGTTCTGATTTTTTAATTGCTTTGTGCAATTGAAAATGGAACTGTTCAATTTCCCGTTGAAGCTTGTCCATCTCTTGATTCAGTTCTTTTGTTAATCGCTCTTTTTTGTTCGCTGTTAGGACTTGTTTGATGGAAACGGTTTGCAAAAACTGCATGTCATCACACTCCAATTTGTTGAAATCAGGCTTCTATAGATAGACATACAAGAAAAGGGAGAGGTTTCCCTCACCCTTTCCTTATTCAACGATATCCAGCTTTACTTTTTTACCTTGCTTATTAACAGCTGCGTACACAACTGAGCGCAAAGCTTTTGCTGTTCGTCCGTTTTTACCAATCACTTTTCCCATATCATCCGGATGAACCGTTAATCGTAGATAGACTGTCTGATCTTCTTGATGCTCTTCAACCTTAACGGATTCCGGATCATCAACAAGTGATTGAGCTATATGTTCAACCAACGCTTTCATCACAGATCACCTCGAGAGAAAATTACTTTTGGTTTTTTGCGTTGTGAAGCTTTTCCATTAAACCTTCTTTTGAGAAAAGGTTACGAACGGTGTCAGAAGGTTTTGCACCTTTTAACATCCAGTCAAGTGCTTTGTCTTCTTTTACAGTAAACTGAGCAGGTTGAGCAATCGGGTTATACGTTCCGATTTCCTCGATGAATCTTCCATCACGTGGAGCACGTGAATCTGCTACCACTACACGGTAGACAGGAGCTTTCTTTGAACCAATACGTTTAAGTCGAATTTTAACAGCCATTTCGCTGTACACCTCCAAGATTATTTACACAATTTAGTATAATATCATCAATTCCACTTTTCTACAAGAAGTATCTTGTAGGGTGAAAATAGATTTTTTCTAAAATGGTAGCTTAAAGCCACCCATACCTTTGCCGCGTTTGCGACCTTTGCCATTTTGCATGCCCGTCATCTGCTTCATCATCTTTTTCATATCTTCAAACTGCTTCAGCAGACGATTAACATCTTGAATGGTTGTGCCGCTTCCTTTTGCAATTCGCCGGCGACGACTTCCATTCAAAATGGACGGATCCACTTTCTCTTTTTTGGTCATGGAACGCACAATCGCTTCCACACGACCAATTTGTTTCTCATCTACTTGCAAGTCTTTCATGCCTTTGGCTTTTTTCATACCAGGCATCATGCCAAGCAAGTCCTCAAGAGGTCCCATACTGCGGACCTGTTCAAGCTGTTCTAAAAAGTCGTCAAATGAAAAATCAGCGTTGCGCATCTTTTTCTCTAGCTCACGCGCTTTTTCTTCATCAACATTGGTTTGGGCTTTTTCAATGAGTGAAAGCACATCACCCATACCAAGAATACGGGAAGCCATCCGATCTGGATGGAATGGCTCAAGCTGATCAATTTTTTCACCTGTACCAGCAAATTTAATTGGCGTATTTGTCACAGCTTTTACTGAAATCGCAGCACCGCCTCGAGTATCTCCATCTAACTTAGATAAGATCACACCCGTTAAGCCAAGCTGTTCATTAAAAGTTTCTGCCACATTTACTGCATCTTGACCTGTCATTGCATCAATAACAAGTAAAATTTCATCTGGTACAACCGATTCCTTAATCTGGCTTAGCTCACCCATTAATTCTTGATCCACATGTAAGCGTCCCGCTGTATCAATCAACACATAGTCGTGATGATCTTCCTTCGCTTTGGCTACAGCCTGCTTAGCAATCTCAACAGGGCTTACTTGATCTCCCAATGAAAAGACCGGCATATCAATTTGTTTACCTAACGTCTCAAGCTGCTTGATTGCAGCCGGTCGATAGATATCCGCTGCCACTAAAAGCGGCGTACGGTTGTGTTTTTTGCGAAGATGACTCGCAAGCTTGGCTGATGCCGTTGTTTTACCGGCACCTTGTAGACCTACCATCATAATAACAGTTGGAGGCTTTGAGGAGACAGCCAACTTGCTTTGCTCTCCACCCATTAAAGCGGTGAGCTCTTCATTTACAACCTTTATGACTTGTTGACCAGGAGTTAAACTTTTCATAACGTCTTGGCCAAGTGCCTTTTCTTTTACATCAGCTATAAATTGTTTAACGACCTTAAAGTTTACATCAGCTTCCAGAAGTGCAAGCCTGACTTCGCGCATCATTTCTTTAATGTCCTGCTCGCTTACCTTACCTTTACCGCGAATCTTTGTAAGTGTACCCTGGAGCCGTTCAGCTAAGCCTTCAAATGCCATGTTACCGCCTCCTAGTCCAGTTTCCGAATCATATCTATAAGACTCTGCATCTCTTCAGGAGCCGCGTTCTGTTGAATAGCTGTTTTTAATTGAGCCAGCAGACTAGTTCGTTTCTCAAACTTCTCTAAAAGCTGCAACTTGTTTTCATATTCCTCAAGCATCGCTTCTGTTCGTTTGATATTGTCATATACTGCCTGTCGACTGACTTCAAACTGCTCGGCAATTTCACCAAGGGAAAAATCATCTAAATAATATTGGGACATATATTCGCGCTGCTTCAGAGTGAGCAGGGAATGATAGAAATCAAACAAATAGTTCATTCTGAGCGTTTTCTCTAGCACGAAGCTTCACCCCTTGTTAAGTGATTCCCCTTTACGAGAATTTATATTACAGCAGAGCGACTCCTGTGTCAAGTTTTTTTCTTAACAACGATCATCAGCTAGGATGCACGTCTTCAGGCGAATCTAACACATCCTTAAAGAGACCATAGACAAACTGATCTGCTTGGAAAGGCTGTAGGTCATCTTTTTGTTCTCCTAGTCCAACAAACTTCACCGGAATATCCAGTTCACGTTTAATGGCCATGATAATTCCGCCTTTAGCTGTTCCGTCAAGTTTTGTTAAAACAATGCCTGTAACATCTGTTGACTGACCAAATGTTTTCGCCTGGACCATTGCATTTTGACCAGTTGTTCCATCAAGAACAAGTAGTACCTCATGTGGAGCTCCAGGCACCTCACGTTCAATGACACGCTTGACCTTCTCAAGTTCGTTCATTAGGTTCACTTTATTTTGAAGACGACCTGCTGTGTCACAAAGCAATACATCTGCTCCTCGAGACTTTGCAGCTTGAATGGCATCATACATAACGGCTGCTTGGGTCTGAACCTGCTTGCTGCTTAATGACATCGGCACCTACACGCTCTCCCCATACTTCAAGCTGGTCAATTGCTCCGGCTCTGAACGTGTCTCCTGCTGCAAGCATGACCTTTTTGCCTTCTTGGGTGAGGTAATGAGCCATTTTACCAATTGAAGTTGTTTTACCCACTCCATTAACGCCAACAACAAGTACAATCGTTAACCCATCTGTTTGCAAATTCAGTTCTTGAGCTTCTTTTCCCTCATCAAGCATGCTAGCTAAGATCTCAGATATGACTGGCTGAACGTCTTTTGTAACTTTTAAGTTACGAAGCCTCACTTCATCCTTTAATTGATCAATTAATTCCATAACTGTAGACACACCCACATCAGAGCTAATTAATAGATCCTCAAGCTCTTCAAAAAAGTCCTCGTCCACTTTACGATACTTATAAACAAGCTCATTCATTTTGCCGGCAAAGGACTCACGAGTCTTTTCTAATCCAGTTTTAAATTTGTCTGTTACTTCAGTTGTTTGATTCGAAATCTTATCTTTTAGTTTCTTAAAAAAACTCACCTGTTCTCCTCCTAGTTTTCAATTAGTTCCTTTGTCTCTTCCAGTCTAACCGAAACAAGTCTAGATACTCCCGATTCTTGCATCGTTACGCCATAAAGGACATCTGCTTCTTCCATTGTGCCGCTGCGGTGTGTAATGACAATAAACTGAGTAGCAGCTGAAAAATCTTTTAAATACTGAGCAAAACGACTAACGTTTGCTTCATCAAGTGCTGCCTCAACCTCATCTAATACACAAAATGGAACAGGGCGAACCTTTAAGATGGAGAATAGCAGGGCAATCGCCGTCAATGCACGCTCTCCGCCTGAAAGTAAGGCAAGGTGCTGTAGCTTTTTACCTGGAGGTCGAGCCATAATATCAACCCCGGTCGAAAGCGTATTCGTTGGATCTGTAAGCACTAAATCTGCTTCTCCTCCGCCAAACAGCTTGCGATAGACCTCTTGGAAGTGACCACGCACTTGACTGAACGTTGCTTCAAATCGATTCGTCATCTCTTCATCCATCTCAGCAATGACTTGATGAAGGGTTTCTTTTGCTTCTTGTAAATCCTGCTGCTGTTCTACTAAAAACGAATAGCGTTCATATACACGCTCAAACTCTTCAATCGATCCGATATTTACAGGACCAAGCTCTTCAATCGTTAACTTAACTAGTTTTAATCTTGTTTTTGCATCATCAAGTGAACCATTTAGCGGATATTCTTTCACTGCCGCCTCAAAGGATAGCTCATATTCAACTCGTAGTTTTTCTAATCGGTGCTCTAAATCTACATCCAAGCGGTTCATTCTAACATCCTGATGTTTGTAATCATCATGAGCAATCGCATAGTAGCTTTGATTTCGTTTAAGTGCGTCTTCAAGCTCGGCATAACGATCATCTAGATGAGCTCGTTTCTCTTCTAGTTCTTTTAACTTCTGTTGAACCTGATCTTTCTCTTGTTTAAAATAGCGGATTTGTTCCGTGAGATTTTCTTCTCCGTTTGAGCCCTCGTCCATTGAAGAAGATAACAGGTCATACTCTTCTCGGAGATTGTTCAGATCCTTTTTAAGGTCAACAAGCTGTTGGTTATAATATTGCGCCTGTTCACTTACATGCTTCACTCGTTGCTTTGATTCTGCCTCTGATATTCGCACACCTACCAGTTGTTCTTGCAGATCTTCTCGTGAGTTCTGCTGCTGTTTTAATTGCTCTTCAAGCTTTTCAATTTCGAGCTTCCACTCATTTTGTTTTTGAGTAGCCTTTTCTAGCGATTCCGTCAAACTCGCTAATCTTGAGGCAACCGTTTGTTGTTCCTTTTGGGCGGCCGCTTCCTCACGATCCATTCGGACATACTGCTGCTCGACATTTGCTTGAGTTAGCTCTAGTTCTTTCACCTTCGAGCGCTGCTCCTGCCATTCTGATCGCTTGGATTGACTTGATTGCTGCAAAGTTGTCAGCTCATTTCGGATCTCAACCCGACTGTTCTTTTTATCTTGAATTTGCTGCTCAAGCTGATAAACACTTTTCTCAAGCTTTTCCGTTTGCAGCGTTAACTCATCAAGTTCTCGTTTTCGTCCCACAAGAGAAGACTGCTTTTGTTTCACACTACCACCTGTCATAGAACCACCAGGATTCACCACATCACCTTCTAATGTGACAATGCGAAAACGATGACCGGTACGAGCTGCTAGAATATTTGCTCCTTGTAAATCTTTTGCCACCACAATTGATCCTAATAAGTTAGCTAAAACCTGTTCATAAGAAGGGTCATAGTTCACCAAATGTAAGGCTACACCAACAAACTGATCATCATTTTCGATTAGCTGCAGCTGTGCATTTGCAATCATACGTGGTTTGACAACCGATAACGGAAGAAACGTTGCGCGCCCTAAGCGTTTTTGTTTTAAGAGTCGAATGGCATCACGCGCATTCTGTTCATTGTGCACAACAATATGCTGTGCCGCTGCACCTAAGGCTGTTTCAATTGCTAACTCATATTGCTTTTCTGTACGTATTAGTTCAGCTACAGCTCCAGCAATACCTGACAACGCTCCATCTCGAGCCTTGAGAATCTCTTTTACACCTTGGAAAAAACCGGAAAAATCGGATTCCATCTCGCGAACAGCCTCTGCTCTTGATTTGGTTTTTTGCAGGATTCGATAGGCTTCGTATAGCCGCGTTTCACTTTGCTGATAATCTTCTTCAAGCTTTGATTGGGCTGTGAGTAGCTCTTGCTCTTTATGTTCAAGCTGTTCTAGCTTCTGTTTAATCTGAGTCGCTAGATCTTGGGCTTCACGTAACTCTTTGGCAAGCGTCTCACGGCTTGTCTTTGAGTCCGCGTTTTCTTTTTGTAATCGGTCTTGCTTAAAATTCTGTTGGCGCTTTTGTTCCTCTAAATAACGCTGTTCATTTCGAATCGATGCCTGTTCATTCAGTACTTCAATATAGTCCGCTTTTAACTGATCTAATTTGGCTTCAATTCCAGGACCGGTTCCAGTTAAAATGTCTTCTAACGAACGAAGCTGCTCACGCCATTTATTCAGCTCTGCTTTTTCGTTTCGCACAAGTTCCTGCTGCTCTGCGGCTGATTTTATGAGCTGTTCGAGTTTGGCACTTTTCTCAGTAATATCTTCTTTTAATTGGTCGATGTTATGCACAGCATTTTTTTTACGCTCTTGCAGAATACCTCGACGACCCTCATTTTTTTCTAGAGCTTCACTCACAGTCAGACGATGCTCCTGAGCCGCCTGTAAAGCCTCTGCTACTGTCTTAGATTCTTCTCGACAAGTAGCAAGCGCCTCTTCTGATTGTTGGATGTGTTGCGCGTGACCCTCCAGCTGAACCTTATAAGACTCCAGCTTGTCTTTTGCTTCTGTCCAGCGAGTATGAAGGTCACTGATTTCGGCTGCGGTGATCGATATGTCTTCTTTTTTGCGCTTTTCATCTGCCTCTAAAAATTCCTTGGCAATCGATGACTGCGCGCGAAGAGGCTCTACTTGAGATTCAAGTTCATGCAAGATATCTTCCACTCTATTGACATTTTCCTGTGTCTCATTGAGTCTTTTTTCAGCCTGGATTTTTCTTGTTTTATACTTTAAAACACCAGCTGCTTCTTCAAAAATCAATCGTCGATCCTCGGATTTACTGCTTAATATTTCTTCAATTTTTCCTTGACCTATAATTGAATAAGCTTCTCGTCCAAGTCCGGAATCAAGAAACAACTCAACAATATCTTTTAATCGACATGGTTGGCGATTAAGCAAGTACTCACTCTCACCAGAGCGATACACACGCCTTGTTACGCTAACTTCACTGTAATCAATATTTAGATGTTGATCGTCATTATCAAGAATTAAGCTGACTTCTGCTACATTCACAGATTTTCTTGAATCACTACCTGCAAAAATAATGTCTTCCATTTTTGCTCCACGTAATGATTTGGCTGACTGTTCTCCCAGTACCCAAGCGAATGCTGTCTGAGATATTACTTTTTCCGCTTCCATTTGGACCAACTACCGCTGTCACACCTGGAACAAATTCTACATTTACTTGTTCAGCAAAGGATTTAAATCCTTTGACTTCTAACCGTTTGAGGAACATTCATTCCCTCCTTGCTCTATGAACTTCAAATTATAGTTTAGCATATTTTTAGTGACTTATATTAGGTTTTCTAAAGGGTGAGACAAACTGATATGAGTATGATAGGATAAGCCTTATGTAAAGAAAAAGGAGGTTCAATATGGACTTAACATTAAACACAACTGAAAATATGAATTATATGCTTAAAGAGATTGAAAACAAGCTTCAAACAGTCAATGCTGGTGCATTAAACGCCGAGAAATTTGAACCATCTACGTATGAAGACATTCGTGACATCTATGAGTGGGTTCAAAAACAACGTTCTGTTTCTGTAAGAGAAATGGAGGCAATTGTTTCTGAGCTTGGGCAGTTACGTAAATCATAACCATGTAAAAAAGGCTGTTGTCCTAATCGACAGCCTTTTTTACGTGCATTCAATCTGTAAAAATTACCTGCTCTCCACATTAGCATTTAATTTCACTAATGCTTCTTTAGCTGCCAGTTGTTCTGCTTCTTTTTTTGAACGGCCGACGCCATCTCCAAGGCTTGTTCCATTTAACTGAACCTCTGAAACAAATTCACGGTCGTAAGTTGGTCCTCGCTCTTGTACAATGACATACTGCAAGACACCAAGTCCGTCTCGTTGTATAAACTCTTGAAGCTGACTTTTAAAATCCATTTTATGCGAAAAAGCACCCTCATTAATCTTTGGATACATGGTTTGGCTAAGAAATAAATACACAGCATCCAATCCTTGATCGAGATATAACGCACCGATAAATCCTTCAAAGACATCTGCGAGTAGAGCAGGACGAACACGTCCTCCTGTTACTTCTTCCCCTTTTCCTAACAATACAAGTTTGCCAAAATCTAATTCATTTGCAAAACGGGCAAGTGATGGCTCACACACAATGGAAGCTCGAAGCTTTGTCATGTCACCTTCACTCATATTCTTGTATTTTTTGTATAGAAACTGGGAAACAGCAAGCTCAAGTACAGCATCTCCAAGGAATTCCAGTCGCTCATTATCTGTCGAGGCATATAAGCGATGCTCATTCACATAAGATGAATGAGTAAAAGCCTGAATCAACAACTTACGGTTTTCAAATGTTAATCCAGTGCGGACTAGCAGGTCATCAAATTGACGTTTTTGTTCTTCGGACAAGATAAGACGACGTCCAAGCGCCTTTTTTGTCATGATGGTTTCTTGATCTACGATAGGGTTTTGATTGATGTGGCATGGTGACCTCCAACACGGAAAATAAACGTACAAGTAAATTGTATCAAAGTTTTTACAAAAAGCTATGCAAAAGTTGCATAATACTATGGTAGATAAACAGCAAATCCCACATGGCAGTGCCACATGGGATTCAAATTATTACTGCTGGCTGTCTATGTAAGTAATGACGTCTCCAACAGTTGCAATTTTCTCTGCTTCTTCATCAGAAATTTCAATGTCAAATTCGTCTTCAAGTTCCATAACCAGTTCCACCACATCTAGTGAATCTGCTCCTAAATCATCTTTGAAAGATGCCTCAGGTTTAACTTGCGCCTCTTCGATATCAAGACGGTCGACAACAATTTTGGTTACACGTGTAAGTGTATCTGCCATGTTCATTCACCTCCTCTCAAAAAAGATTGTATCTTGGCTAGATGAATTTTAACGGCAATTGATGTTGCTGTCAAGAAGCACTTTGCCGCTGAATTCACTTTATGGCATCACTAAACCGCCATCTACATGTAAAGTTTGGCCAGTCATGTAATCTGCATCACTACTTGCAAGGAAACGGACAACAGATGCGACCTGTCGAGCTTCTCCTAGCGCCCCTAAAGGAATTTGAGTGAGATACTGTGCTTTTACATCCTCACTTAGTACTTCTGTCATATCGCTCTCTATAAAGCCTGGCGCAACGGCATTCACATGGATATTACGATTAGCAAGCTCTTTTGCCATGGATTTAGTTAATCCAATCACACCTGCTTTTGCTGCTACGTAGTTCGCCTGACCTGGGTTACCCATTACAGCAACAACTGAAGATACATTAATAATTCGACCATACCGTTGTTTCATCATCTGACGTGATACCGCTTTGGCACAATTAAATACACCTTTCAGATTTGTGTTCACAACTGCATCCCAGTCATCTTCCTTCATGCGAATCAACAGATTATCACGTGTAATCCCCGCATTATTAACTAAGATATCGATTCGTCCAAATGCTTCAATCGTTTGTTTGATTAGTGCTTGGACTTGCTCAGTATTTGCAACATCAGCCTGCACAGCAATTGCCTCTCCGCCAATTGACTTAATATCTTGAACCACTTGTTCAGCTCTTACTTGGCTGCCCGCATAGTTCACAACAATCTTTGCCCCTTTTTGGGCAAGCTCCATTGCAATGGCTTGTCCTAAACCTCTAGATGCGCCTGTTACAATTGCTACTTGATCCTGTAACATTATTCTGCCGCCTCCTTTAACTTCATCACTACGTTTTCAATACTTGCTCGATCTGAAACAGCATAGGCTGAGACATTACGGTCAATTTTTTTCATTAATCCAGTTAAGACATTCCCTGATCCTACTTCAATAAATGTATCAACACCAAGTTCAATTAAATGTTTGATACTCTCTTCCCAACGAACAGAAGAATAGACTTGTTCCACTAGTTGTTGACGAATCGCAACACCCTCGGTTGTTTCATGGGCGGTGACATTTGCAATAACCGGTATTTCACTATCATGAATGTCTTGTTCTGCTAACAACGCAGCTAGCTTTTCTGCTGCTGGTTTCATTAAACTAGAATGAAAAGGTCCACTAACTTGAAGCGGTAACACTCGTTTCGCACCAGCTTCTTTTGCTTTGACACCAGCAAGCTCAACACCTTTTGCAGTACCAGAAATGACTATCTGTCCTGGGCAATTTAAATTAGCTAGTTCGGCAACTTCTCCTGCTTCTGCTACCGCTGTTTCAATTGCACGTAAACTGTCTGCATCCAGACCAAGAACGGCAGCCATTGATCCCTCACCAAATGGAACTGCTTCTTCCATAAACAGTCCTCGGCTCCGCACTGACTGCAGGGCTGTTTCGTAAGACAATGCACCAGCCGCAGCTAACGCACTATATTCTCCCAAACTATGACCGGCCACATAATCAGGTTTAATCCCAGCTTCTTTTACTAACTCAAGCACAGCCAAACTCATAGTAACAAGGGCAGGCTGCGTGTTCTCTGTTCTTCTTAGAACCTCATCAGGTCCCTCTTTCATAATGGCACTTAGTGAATAATCTAATGTGTTGTCTGCTAGTTCAAAGATGTTTCGGCATAAAGGCTCCGTTTCAAATAAATCGGCACCCATACCTACCTTTTGAGATCCTTGTCCCGGAAATAAAAAAGCGATTTTCCCCATTTTACTCTCCCTTTTCTTCCTCAGCTTGAGGCATTTTTGCAAGCTCAGCTTTTACAAGTGCTGCTACTTGTTGCTCAACCATAAGCTTTGCTTGACGGATGGCATGAAACATGGCGGTTTCATCTGATGATCCATGAGCTTTTATGACAGGCGCTTTTAAACCAAATAGGCCAGCACCTCCATATTCGGAATAGCTCATCTTTGTACGAATATCACGAAAGCTTGGTTTCAGCACACCTGCTGCAAGCTTATTTTTCACGGATTTTGTTAATTCTTTTTTTATTAATCCAAATAGTGATGCCGCCGTACCTTCTATCGTTTTTAGCACCAAGTTTCCGGAAAAACCATCACACACAACGACATCTGCCGCTCCATCTAACAGGTCGCGCGCTTCAACATTTCCAATAAAATTCAGATCAGAATTCTCGAGAAGTGGAAACGTTTCCTTTGTCAGTTCGTTTCCCTTGCCACTCTCTGTTCCAACATTTAATAGTCCAACGCGTGGTTTTTGGACTTTTTTGACAAGCTGCATATACGTGCTGCCAATAATGGCGTGCTGCAATAAATGCTGTGGTTTTGCGTCCATATTTGCTCCAACATCCAATAACAAAAATCCACTTCCATCCATCGTTGGTAGCATCGGTGCAAGTGCGGGTCGATCAACACCTTTAATTCTCCCCACGTACAAAAGCCCAACTGTCATTAAGGCCCCGGTATTACCAGAGGAGATACAGGCATCCGCTCTACCTTCCTTCACTTCTCGCACAGCAAGAACCATGGAGGCATCTTTTTTCCGGCGAACAGCATGTGTTGGCTTATCCGTATCTTCAATCTTCTCCGTTGTATGTATAATTGAAATTCGTTCATCATTTGTCAGATGAGATCGAATGGATTGCTCATCTCCAATGAGTGTAATTTCAAGCTCTTTAAATTCTTGGATGGCTCTCATTGCCCCTTCAGTCTGTGCATTAGGAGCATGATCTCCTCCCATTGCGTCTAGAGCGATTTTCACTTGTCTTCCTCCTTCACCTTCAAGCTATAAGCTCTTTGGACTTGAACGGTACATAATAAATTCTCCTGAGAACACTTTTTCTTTCTCAACATAACTCTCAACCGTAACCATTGTTCGTTCTTTTTCAATTCGAGTCACCGTTGCTTTGGCAACAACCCGCTCACCACTATGTACCTGACGTTTAAAACGAATGGTTGCTTTGGCTGTTAACGCAAGTTCGTCATTAATCACAGCAACCGCCAACGAATTAGCTTGTGCGAATAAATAATGGCCACGAGCAATACCAGACTTACTGAATACTTCTTCTGTACTCACTTCATAAATGGAAATGGCTCGCTCATCTAATTGCAAATCAATAATCTCACCAAACACTTCTTCTGCGGAAATAGATTGCAGTTCATCAAGCTGTAGCTCTGCAACACCCTTAATCCGTTCACGTAATTCCGGGATGGACAGCTCCATACGATCAAGACGAATCGTTTGAATACTTACCTCAAAGTGAGTAGCAAGTTCTTCATCTGTCATAAATGGTTGCTGCTGCAATGTCTCCTGAAGAAGTGCTTGCCTATCCTTTTTTTTGCGTCGCATTCTTAGCTGTCCCCCTTACTCATCCTAACCTTACTAGTCTTATGACTAGGTCCTAAGACTAGTATAAACATTATCGGTCGTTTATTTCAACTGCTAATCCAATTTACCTTGATCAAGTGCACCAGTTGTCTTTAAATAATCTCTTAAGACACTGTACTCTGGGTCATTCCAAAAATGATTGGATTCTACTAAGGCGCTAGCGTCCTGCCTTGCTACCTCTAGAGTTCGGTAATCATGAACAACGTCTGCTACTTTAAAATCTGGAAGTCCACTTTGCTTTGCTCCAAAAAAATCACCAGGTCCTCGTAGTTCAAGGTCTCTTTCTGAAAGAACAAACCCATCATTTGTCTCCGTCATAATTCTCATTCGCTCGCGTCCATTTTCCGTTTTCGGGTCAGCTAATAAGACACAGTACGACTGAGCGCTTCCTCGACCAACACGTCCACGCAATTGATGTAGCTGTGCTAAACCAAAACGATCCGCATCATAAATGACCATCATCGTTGCGTTTGGGACATTCACTCCAACCTCAACAACTGTCGTTGAAACCAATACCTGCGTCTGATTTTGATCAAATGATTCCATAACCTGATCTTTTTCTTCAGAAGTAAGTCTGCCATGCATTAATCCGACATGAAATCGATCTTTAAAATAATCTGTCAGGATTTGATGAACATCTAATGCATTTTGTACATCGAGCATTTCTGATTCTTCAATTAACGGGCAAATAACATACGCCTGCCTACCTTGTGTTAATTCTTTTTCCACAAAACCTAGCACTCGCTCAAGCATATCGTGTTTTGCCCAATAGGTTTCAATTGGTTTTCTCCAAGCTGGCATTTCATCAAGAATCGATACATCCATGTCCCCAAAAACTGAGATTGCCAGTGTCCTAGGAATGGGTGTTGCTGTCATAAATAAAACATCTGCATGCTGACCTTTATTACGTAATTGTCTTCGTTGATTCACGCCAAAACGGTGTTGTTCATCGGTTATCGCAAAGCCAAGATTTTTGAATATGACATCATCTTGAATTAGTGCATGTGTTCCTACCGCTAGATCAATACGTCCTTCTGCAAGCTCTTCAAGCAGTTCACGTCGGCGTTTTCCTTTAAGAGAACCACTAAATAATTCCACTCGTTTTCCTAATGGTTCAAGCCAGCTTTTTAATGATTCAAGGTGTTGTTCAGCTAAGATTTCAGTTGGAACCATTAAAGCTGTTTGATAGCCTTCACAAATAACACCATACAAACACGCTGCCGCTACTACTGTTTTTCCTGACCCTACATCCCCCTGCAATAAGCGATTCATTTGGTAAGGAGAGGCTACATCCTTAATTACCTCTTGAATCACACGTTGTTGTGCATTGGTCAATGGAAAAGGTAGCGATGAGGTAAAGGTATGAATATGCTCAGACTTAATATAGATGGACTGACCACTATTTTGCTCTCGTTGATTTTTCTTAAATAATTGCATCTTTAATTGAAAATAAAGAAACTCCTCATAGACCATTCTGCGTCTGGCCTGTTTTATCGCATGTTGGCCTGATGGATGATGAAGCTCTTGAACGGTTTCTTGTTTGTTCAATAATTTATATTTTGTCCTAACAGCTTCTGGCAATGGCTCTGGTAGATCCGCACCAAATTGCTTTAATGCAGATGAAATAGCAGCCTTTAGCATTTTACTAGTGACAGTACCTGAAGCAGAATATACCGGTTCAATGGTTTGTTCCTGCTGCATGACTCCTTTATGCAATTCTGTACCAGTGATCGTCATTCGATGCCGGTCCCATTTCCCTGATACAGTCACCTCAGCACCAAGTGATAGCTGATTCTTCAAAAATCCTCGATTAAAAAACGTAACGGTAACAAGTAATCTACCTACTAGCATTCGAAAAGAAAGACGATTCTTTTTCTTTCCATAGTAGCGGACGGATGGTTCACTATGGATCGCACCCACAACTGTCACTCGTTCGTCATGCTCTGCGGTTTGTAGATCTTTTAGCTTATAATCCTCATAGCGAAAAGGGAAATACTCCAGAAGATCTCCAACCGTTCGTAACTTTAAACCTTCAAACAGTTTGGCTTTCTCTTCACCAATTCCATGCACGTCTAAAATAGAACGTTCATACGGTCTTATATTCATTTATCCATTGACACTCCAAAAATTTCAGCTTCAAGACGACGACCAGTTGGTGTAGCCGCCAGTCCACCTTGCGCCGTTTCCTTAAGGGCAACAGGCATGGTTTGTCCAATTCGATACATAGCATCAATGACTTCATCACATGGAATACGACTTTTTATTCCAGCTAGCGCCATATCTGCAGCTGTGATCGCGACTGATGCTCCCATCGCATTACGCTTCACACAGGGTACCTCTACTAAGCCAGCTACTGGATCACATACAAGCCCAAGTAGATTTTTCAAGGCAATAGCTAAGGCTTCAGCAGATTGCTGTGGCGTGCCTCCAGCAAGCTCTACTAACGCAGCAGCAGCCATGCCCGAAGCAGAACCCACCTCAGCTTGACAGCCACCCGCAGCACCTGAAATGGACGCATTGTTAGCCACAACAAATCCAAAGGCTCCCGCGGCAAATAAGTAGTGAATCATTTGTTCGTCTGTTGGCTGCAATTTAGCTTTCATGCCAAATAAAACACCCGGAACAACTCCAGAAGCACCCGCGGTAGGAGTTGCACAAATGATCCCCATCGCTGCATTCACTTCATTCGTTGCCATCGCTTTACTCACAGAATCTAATAAAAAGTCGCCACCAAGTGTTTGTCCTTTAGCAATATATTCTTGTAGAAGCTTAGCATCTCCACCTGTTAAACCAGAAACGGATTTAATATCTTCAGATGTTCCTCTTTTCACAGCTGCTTTCATTACCTCTAGATTCTTTCTCATCTGTTCAAAGACTTGTTCTCTTGATCGCCCAGTTTCTTCTACCTCTTGTCTGATCATGACCTCAGAAATAGAAATCCCGTCAAACTCTGCTAATTCAACTAGCTCTGCTGCATTACGAAACATGCAAGTTCCCCCTTTATCCTTATTCGTAAATATTAGAAACCAGTTTAATATGCGGAAGTGACTTCAGTTCATCAAGCAACTTCTGCTCAACATTTTGGTCTACTTCCATCACCATAAGGGCTTCTTCCCCTTTTTCTCTTCGTGATACTTCCATATGGCCAATGTTCATCTCATACTTTGCTAAAAGATTTGAGACTGCCGCTATCACTCCATAACGATCATGATGGACCACAAAAATGGCAGGATGATTCCCTGATAAACGTAGTTTAAAGCCATTCATTTCAATAACTTCTATCTTACCGCCACCTATTGAGATCCCAACAAGCTCCAAACTTTTCTGTTCATTCTTCAACACAACTCTCATTGTATTAGGATGATCTGTAACCGCCTCTTCTTCATGAAAATGAACGGTTATTCCAGCCTGTTTTGCTAGATTTTCAGACTCAGGAATTCGGGGATCATAGGTATCAAAATCAAGAATCCC
This sequence comes from Alkalicoccobacillus plakortidis, assembly GCF_023703085.1. Taxonomy (NCBI): domain Bacteria; kingdom Bacillati; phylum Bacillota; class Bacilli; order Caryophanales; family Bacillaceae; genus Shouchella; species Shouchella oshimensis. The sequence continues at coordinate 760,925 of NZ_JAMQJY010000001.1, forward strand.
GCCAACAACCGCCACGTCCGTACCATGCCCTTTATATGTTTGGGCAAAGGAACCATAGAGGTGAATGTCTGCCTGTTTTGGGTCATCGCCAAATAACGTACGAGCGACTCGTCCAATTCTTGCTGCGCCTGCAGTGTGAGAACTAGAAGGTCCAATCATAATTGGACCAATAATATCAAATACAGTCCGATACTTCATATCTCTGCTCCTTATCCTTCTTTAGTAAAAAAAGACCGACCTGAATGAAAGCGTCAGCCTTTTTGCAAATTTATTTTACAGATGCTTTTGTGCAAGATATTGAGACAGTGCCTGGCCCAACATGAGCTCCAATAACGGCACCAATTGATGTTACCACATCTGACTCAACCTGGCACTCCTGTTTCACTCGCTCTATCAGTTCTTTCGCAAATTCTTCATTAAGAGCGTGAGAAGCACCGATATGAATAGGTGAATCTCCATACTGGTCTTTTATCGCTTCAATGATTCGAGAGACTGCCTTTTTTGGACCTCTCGCTTTATCAAACGGATAAACCTCACCCTCTTTTGATAACGAGAGAATCGGCTTTACTTTTAGTAAGGATCCCAATATGGCTGATGCCTTCCCTATTCGACCGTTTTTCTGTAAAAATTGAAGGGTATCGACGAGAAAATAAACCGTTGTATCGTGAGTCAATTCTTCTAATCTTGCTTCTAGATCAGCTAGTGGCTTATTCTCATAAGCTAGTCTTGCCATCTCTGAAACAATAAGGCCGATTGCATAAGAAGCTTGACGTGAATCAATCACTCTAATATCTAGTTCATCCTCAAGGTTTGCACGAGCTATAGTTGCGGACTGATACGTTCCACTAAGCTTGGAAGAGAGATGAATCGAAAAAACGACCTCTGCTCCATCAGATTGAAGCGACCTATACAATTGTTCAAATTGATGTGGTGTTGGTTGAGATGTAGTTGGTATCACATCGTCACGCTCTAGCTTCTCATAAAAAGCACTTGAACTTAATGTTACCCCGTCCTCATACGATTCTGTTTCAGAGAAAACAACGTTTAATGGAATGACATCTATATTCCACTTTTCAGCAATCTCTTTTGGAATATCAGCTGTACTGTCGGTGACAATCCGTATCGTTGACATGAGTCACACACCCCTTCTTATCATCGCTTCTTTTTTATTCAACAGAGAAAATATAGGAATATAAAGGTTGGCCACCTTTATGAATATCTAGTTCGACATCTGCAAATTGATTTTCAAGATAGCTGATTAACTCATCTGTTTCACGTTCCGATGCGTCTTCCCCAGCTAACACCGTCACCATCTCACTATCTTCATCAATCATATGAGCGAGAAGCTCCTTAGCAGCTTCTAATAAGTCAGTATGAGTGTTGACAATCTTTTTCTCTGAAATTCCAATAAAATCATCTTTATTGATTTTCAGGCCTTCGATTTGAGTATCTCTAACCGCATACGTAATCTGTCCTGATTTCACAGATTTCATTGCTTCCTTCATATGCGATGCATTTTTTTCAATATCAATCGAAGGATTAAAAGCAAGTAACGCTGCAAGACCTTGAGGCACTGTTTTAGATGGAATGACAACGGCTTTCGCATCTACAACTTCAGCTGCCTGTTCAGCAGCCATTATGATATTCCCGTTATTAGGAAGGATTAAGATGTTTTTGGCATTCACTTTATTAATGGCATCAACAATATCCTCAGTACTCGGATTCATTGTTTGTCCGCCTTGAATGACCTCTCCTGCTCCGAGTCCTTTGAATAGCTTAGAAACTCCTTCGCCCATCGAAACGGTTACAATTCCAAATTCACTTTTAACTGTTTCTTTTTGTTCAGGCACAGAATCAGATTCACCGTAAAAGGCTTGTGTTTCATCAAGCAGATGAGTATGCTGCTCTCTCATGTTTTCGATCTTAATATTAATAAAATCACCGTAACGCTGAGCACGAGCTAGAACCTCTCCAGGATATTCTGCATGGATATGTACTTTAAGCAGATCTTCATCAGAGACTACTAATAGCGAGTCGCCAATCTCACTTAACTCGTTACGAAAATCTTCTTCTACAAACGCATTTTTTTCTAATTGTTTCTCATCAAAACGTACCATCACTTCTGTACAGTAGCCAAACTCGATATCTTCCGTTGACATCTGACTTTGAGCAGAATGTTGGTGATGCTCAATTTTAACTAGGTCAGCCATATTCGGTGTCACTGGCTGCTGATTCTTTAGCTTCTTTCCTTGAAGCACTGCTAAAAACCCTTCATAAATGTAAAGTAACCCTTGACCACCTGAGTCAACTACACCTACTTCTTTTAATACTGGAAGTAAATCAGGAGTTCGCTTTAGAGAAGCTTTTGCTTCTTTCACAACGTCACTCATCACAGCAATAATGTCATCATTCTTTTTAGCTGTTTTAACAGCCTGTCTAGCAGCATCCTTCGCTACAGTAAGAATCGTGCCTTCAACAGGTTTAATAACAGCCTTATATGCCGTTTCTACTCCCTTTTCAAAGGCCGTAGCAAGATCTTCGGCAGTTAATGCTTGTTTTCCTTCAACAGCTTTTGAGAACCCTCTGAAAAGTTGAGAAAGGATAACACCCGAATTGCCTCTAGCCCCCATTAACAGACCTTTAGCAAAGGAAGCTGCAATAAGACCAGCGTCCTTTGCTTTTTGTGATTGTACCTCTTTGACTCCTGAGGTAATCGATAAATTCATATTTGTTCCTGTATCTCCATCTGGTACAGGGAACACATTAAGTGAATCAACAATCTTAACATGTCTTGATAAATTCTCTGCCCCCTCAATATACATCTGAGCAAGCTTATTTGCTTCTAGTCTCTTAACCGTCACTACCATTTCCTCCTAACCGCCCCTAAGTGTTTAACACTCGAACACCTTGCACAAAAATATTAACAGATCCAACATCTAATCCAAGCATCTGTTCTAGTTGATATTTCACTTTAGTTTGCACGTTATGTGCGACCTCTGAAATTTTTGTTCCATAACTTACGATGATATACATATCAATATGGATGTCCTCTTCTACTTCACGAATGACCACACCTCGGCGGAAATTTTCTTTTCCTAGTAAATCAGACAGACCATCTTTTATTTGTTTTTGTGAAGCCATGCCAACGATGCCATAGCAGTCTACCGCTGCGCCACCGGCTACGGTTGCCACAACGTCTCTTGAAACATCTACCATTCCAAGTTGTGTTTTCATTTCAATAGACATACTTATCCTCCTTTAAGAACTGCACATTAGCTTCATTTTACTATACATTAAGTGAATATGAAAGAAGCAATGGAGTGTCAAGGATTAAACCTTGATAAAGTTCTTACAATCTATTGCTTTCTTTTTATGCCTATGCTAAGATATTCAGGTATGAATTGGACTCATCACTTGGTTGAATGAATAAGGAGGTGCAAGTCATGGCCCGTGTTTGTTATATTACAGGCAAAAAAGCTCGTACAGGTAATAAGCGTTCTCACGCTTTAAACAAAACTAAACGCCGTTGGGGAGTAAACGTACAAAAGGTACGTATTCTTGTTGACGGTAAGCCGAAACGTGTTTACGTTTCAGCTCGTGCGCTAAAATCAGGAAAAGTACAACGTGTTTAATTGAACCTAGCAAAAAAGCACCGTTAATTCGGTGCTTTTTTGCTAGGCTTTTTTAAATGAACTAAGCACGGCCCGCACGAATCCACCGATAAATTTGGGCAGCTTGATGGTATAAAACTTCATGGCTCCTCCTCCTTAGCGAAAATCGCCAAAACGAGCTAATCATCACAAACTGAATTTAACAGATCTCACAATCACCCACTAATCAGTCACTCTTATTACTTATCACTTACAAGGGCAAACTATTCCTACTTTCGTAAAAGAGAATGAATAAAGTGTTAGTTGTCTTCCAGAACAGCCAAGCTATTCTTTACCATCATGCTATGCCCGACAAATCAAAAAAAGAACTAGAATTACGTTTCAGACTGTGCGTTTCTTAACTCTTGAATGGCTTGATAACGGTCTGCTTTTCCAAACACAGCTGATCCTGCAACAAGGACATTAGCACCTGCATCAATACAAGCTTGAGCTGTTTGGGGATTCACTCCTCCATCAACCTCAATTTCAAATGAATACCCAGCATTTTTACTATATGCAGCTAACTCACGAATATTGCCTAGAACACTATGAATAAACTGTTGGCCACCAAAACCAGGATTCACAGACATTTGCAAAACCAAATCTACATCTTGGAGAATCGGGACAACTGATTGCACAGGAGTTGCAGGATTTAAAACAACCCCAGCTTTAACACCTTGTTCTTTAATTAATTGAATCGTTCGGTGTAAATGAGTGCATGCTTCCACATGAACCGAAATAATATCTGCGCCAGCTTTAGCGAATTCAGCTATGTATTGGTCAGGATTATCAAGCATTAGGTGCACGTCCAATGGAAGCTTTGTCACTGGTCGAATCGCTTCCACAATTAGTGGTCCTATTGTTAAATTAGGGACAAAATGTCCATCCATTGCATCAATATGGACATAATCCGCACCTGCTGCATCGATATCTTGAATTTCTGATCCTAGTTTTGCAAAGTCTGCTGATAAAATAGAAGGAGCAATTTTTATCATCATCAGTATCTCCTTTTTCGTTGATTGATTTCTTCCAAAAATGTTAGGTAATGTTCATAGCGATAAGATTGAATTTGACCTTCTTCTACTGCCACCTTCACCGCACATTTTGGCTCTGAAGTGTGCAGACATCCTCGAAATTTGCAATCTGGCATTCTTGAAGCCATTTCCGGAAAATATAAAGCCAAATCTTCTGCTTCTATGTCTGTAAATTCTACTGAACTAAAACCTGGTGTATCGGCTACAAGCCCCGAACCAATCGAAAGTAATTCCACATGACGGGTCGTATGCTTACCTCTACCAAGGTGAGTTGAAATTTTGTCCGTTTCGATATCTAAGTTTGGTTTTAATGCATTCAGCAAAGAGGATTTGCCTACACCAGACTGGCCAGCAACAACAGACATACGGTCATTAAGATCCGGAAGAAGCCACTGCACACCTTGCTCGGCTACATTAGACGTGAGCCTCACACGATAACCAATGTCTTGATAATGCTCCTTATACGTCTGAATCTCTTCTTCTTGTTTTGTCGTTAGCAGATCCATTTTACTAATAATAATAACTGGTTCTATTTGTGCCGCTTCAATATGAACTAAAAAACGATCAAGTAGATGAGTACTAAAATCTGGCTCTAATGCCGAGAACACAAGCAGTGCTTGATCCACATTTGCAATAGACGGTCGAATTAACTCATTTTTTCGTTCCAACAACTCCATAATATAACCATCAGTCTTGTTTTCAGCTTCATATTCGACATAATCACCAACAAGTGGTTTCCGCTTTTGTTTACGGAATAATCCTCTTCCCCTGCATTGAATATACAAGTCTTGATCTTGTACATAATAAAATCCGCTGAGAGACTTTACGATTAAACCATTTGGCATAAAAACCTTCTTTCTATTCCATTAGTTGTTTCGAAAAACAAAGGGCGGGCAAATGCCCAAGCCCTTGTTATTCATACGTTCGTTCTTCCGAATTTTTTATGAGCTCGCCATCTATATAGAGATCAAATGATCCTGTATAGCTTGGACTCACCCGCAGTGGAATAACATATGTCTTTGACTCTGTAACCTCTTCTTCAACAAACACTTCGTCTTCACCTTCAGTGGTCGCATCACGGTAAACGATACGAATCTCAAAAACCTCTCCAAGCTTCCTGTTCTTGCTCTGATACTTCTACAGGTTGACTAACTTCGATGATTCGACTGGGCTCATCTTCAACTGGTGTTTCATCATCTGGCTCATCGCCAGGATCAGTTCCCGACGCATCTTCCTCAGGACCTCTTGAAACAACCACTTCAACATTACTGCCTTGATCAAGCATTTCAAAAGGCTCGGGATCTTGACTAATTACTTTCCCTTCTGCGATTGTATCGTTAAATTCAAACGAGAAGCGTCCTCTCAACCCAACATCATTAAAATAAGCTCGTGCGGCATCCTCAGTCTCTCCTTCTAAATTCATTAAACGAATTTGAGACTCAATCGCATACGTAAGGAAAACGGTGGTTGTAGAGGGAACAATACTAGAACCACTAGTCGGCGTTTGACTTAACACCGTACCTTCTGTTTCTTCATTATTTTCACGTGTGACTCGTTCAACATTCACATTTAGCTGCTCAAGTAAACGTTCCGCTTGTTCAATTGGTAAACCAGTATAATCCTCTAGCGTAATCTCTTCCTCTTCACCACTAACCTGAAGCCGCACTGTAGAACCTTCTTTTACTTTTGAACCAGCTCGGGGGTTTTGTGAGGCAACAAGTCCCGCATCAACGGAGTCATCATCTACTTCCTGAATATCTACCGTTAAATTTAGGTCCTCAAGTTTTTGTCGGGCTTCATCTGCCGGCTCTTCAATGACGTCTGGTATAGTCACTTCAGCCACCCTAAACAAATTTGGATAAATGGCAAAAGCCGTTGCTACAACAACTAGAGTAAAAATCGCTGCAAAAATAAGAATAAACAGCCACTTTTTTCGCTTTTTTTGTTTTTTCGGCTTAGCTATTGGTTTGGCTTGATCTGTTTGGTTCTCAGGAACAGTCTTAACGGGTTTAGTTGGCTCTGCAGCGATTGTTTTTTCAAGATCATCAGAATTAGGTAGCTTACCAACAATCGGAATCGCTTTTGTTACTTCATCATTGTCCTCATGTTCATATTTGTAAGGAGATTCATTATACCGATCTGGATCTAGAAGAGTATACGCATCCTCTGCCATTTCTTCTGCCGTTTGATAACGTGCTGCTTGGATCCTTCATAGTAGCCTTTTGGATCATATTCTCCACACTCTGTGGAATGGCTTCATTAATCTGTCTGATTGAAGGCATATCATTCTGCAGATGCTTGATTGCAATTGAAACGGCTGTGTCGCCTGAAAAAGGTAACACTCCTGTTAACATTTCATAAAGAACAATACCTAAAGAATAGATATCAGAACGATAGGTAATGTGCCCTCCACGAGCCTGCTCTGGTGACAAATAATGAACAGAACCCATTACGGAATTGGTATGTGTAATCGTTGCTGCTGACATCGCTCTTGCTATACCAAAATCAGCAACCTTTGCATCTCCATTTTCACTAATGAGTATATTATGAGGTTTGATGTCTCGATGAACGATTTGATTTGCATGGGCATGTGCCATCGCTGCAAGAATTTGTTTTAAATAGTCCAGAGCAACATCAACTTGCAATGGTCCTTCCTGCTGAATCAGTTCTTTTAAAGTCTGACCCTTCACATACTCCATGACAATATAGTAAAGATTATCTTCTTCACCAACATCAAAGATATTGACGATATTTGGGTGCGCTAAACTGGTGGCAGATTGTGCTTCCCGACGAAATCGTTTGATAAACTGTTCATCATCTGAAAACTGTGGCTGTAGAACCTTTACCGCAACATGTCGATCTAGAATGACATCTAGCGCTAAATAGACATTCGCCATCCCTCCGCCGCCAATGCTTTCTATAATTACATAACGGTCACTAATTCGTTGTCCAATCATACGAATCACCCAACCTTGTCAGCAGCTGCGGGAAATCGAACCAAGCGCAATAGAAATATTGTCTTCGCCTCCACGCTCGTTCGCTTGCTGTATAAATGATTTTGATACAGTTTCAACCGAATCGTTTGAGGAAAGTATTGATTGCATATCCGTTAAAGAGAGTTTGTCTGATAAACCATCAGAACATAGAAGCAGGTCCCAAGACCCTTCTAATGGAAGAATCAAAACATCCATTTTAATTGAAGGTTCTGTGCCTAGTGCACGCAAAATGACGTTTTTCCGAGGGTGATTTTCTGCTTCTTCCTCTGAAATCTGCCCAGTTCTTCTAAGCTCCTCCACTAACGAGTGATCGGACGTCTTCTGAGAAAAAGTGTCATCTGTACGTAAATAAGCACGACTATCACCAATATGCCCAATGGCTACATATTCATCGGTACAAATAGCCGCTACAAGTGTTGTACCCATGCCTTGACACTCTTCATGACTATTTGCGTATTCATGAACAGCCTGGTTGATAGCTGAAAATTGCTGCCTCAGCCAATCTTCTGCATCTTTAGCAGAAAGCGGATTTTCAAGTAGCTCCCACGCTTCTTTTAATAAATCCGAGGTCATGCCACTTGCTACATCCCCTGCTCGATGACCACCCATTCCATCAGCCACAAATGCAAGCAATCCAGCATTTGTTGTATAGATTCCACCAGAATCTTCATTATGGGTTCGAACTTGTCCAACATCTGATAAAAAAACATACTCAAGGACGTTTTTCATTCATCCACCTCTTTTAAGAATTCCTTCTAAGTGCTGTAATAAAAAATCCATCAGATTGATAGTCTTGTGGTAATACTGTTAACATACCTTGATTCAAGCGTTTTGACACAATGTGTTTTGGCAAACGTTCACTAATGGTTTCATCTAACGAAAAGTCGGGATTGTTTTGAATAAAGGCTTGAATAGTCTCTTCATTCTCAGCTTTGTCCACTGTGCAGGTACTATATACTAACAGGCCGTCTTTTTTGACACAGGTACTTGCCGCAGCCAAAATATCTGCTTGAATCGTCGCAATTTGTGTCACATCACGCTCAGATTTTGCCCATTTGATATCTGGTTTGCGTTTAAGTACACCAAAACCAGTACAAGGGGCATCTACTAAAACTCGATCATACAACTCTTTGTGGTCAACAAGCTTTCTCGCATCCATTGCCTCTGCTTTAATAATAGATAAGCTCAATCGTTTAGCCTGCTGCTGAATTAACTTCACCTTTTGCGGATGAAGATCTAGTGCCAACACAGACCCTTGATTATTCATTTGCTCGGCCAAATGGGTTGTCTTCCCACCTGGTGCCGCACACGTATCCAATACATCCATTCCTGGTTCCGGTGATAGCGCCAATGCGACCATCATGGAGCTCTCATCCTGAGCTGTCATTAGACCTTGCAAATAGGCCTCAGTCTCAAATACTGGCCCTTTTTCAATAATAATTCCTTCGCTCGTCAATTCGGCAGGCTTCGCTTCAATTCCTTCTTTTTCTAATTGAAGTAAAAGATCATCTCTAGTTGTTTTTGTCTGATTGACTCTCATACTTACTGGTGCAGGCAGTAAATTCTCGATGCACATAGCTCTTGTCTCTTCTTGACCATATTGGCTGATCCAACGTTTAAGTAACCAAACAGGATGACTTGTTTCAATAGATAAACGCTCTATTGGGTCTTGAATATCCTCAAAAGAAGGTCTCTCTGCACGTTGAAAGCCACGTAAGACGCCGTTCACCATGCCACTGATACCTTTATGCCCATTATACTTAGCAATCGTTACTGCCTCATGAACAACCGCACGTTCTGGAACTCGGTCCAAATAAACCATTTGATAGATTGATAAACGAAGAAGAACAAGTACCCATGTATCTAGTTTCTTAAGATCTTTTTTTATTAAAGGTTGCAAGTAAAAATCAAGTGTCAATTTTCTTTGAATGGTGCCATAGACAATTTCAGTCAACAAAGCTGAATCTCGACGATCAAGACCTGCTTTTTTTCGTGTATCATTTAAAAGTAGATGGCTATATGCTTGGTTCTTCTCAATTTTGACCAAGACATCTAATGCTGCTTCACGTACTGTTTTACCCATACTATTCTCCTAACCTTGTTCCAAGAGACAATCTTGATCCTACACCACGATAAAAGGCCGCTGCATCCATCCGTTTTTTACCTGCTGGTTGTAGTTCTATCACTTTAATCCTTTGACCATCGCCAGCTGAAATCACAAGCCCTTCATCACTCAACTCAACGATCTCACCAGGTTGGTGTGTATTTGACGAGGTCTCCACATAATCTGCTTTCCAGATTTTAAGGTTTTGTCCTTCGAGAGTTGTATAAGCAACCGGCCAAGGACTTAACCCACGGATCTGATTATAGAGCTCACGTCCACTTTTATTCCAGTCAAGCTTCTCCATATCACGAGAGATGTTACGAGCAAACGTTGCCTCTGAATCATCTTGTTTAATTGGTGTGATATCCCCTTTTAGTAAACGAGCAATCGTATCTGTTAACAAAGGAGCTCCAACTTTACTAAGCTTATCGTGCAAGCTTCCTACATCATCGGATTCGTCTATTGCTACTCTTGTTTGACTCAGGATATCACCTGCATCTAGTTTTTCTGCCATGTACATAATGGTAATGCCTGTCTCTGCCTCTCCATCTATAATCGCTTGATGAATTGGAGCACCACCTCTATATTTAGGAAGCAGCGACGCATGAACATTTAAACAGTTGAATTTTGGGATGTCTAAAAGCTCTTTAGGCAAAATTTGCCCAAAGGCTGCCGTTACAATTAAATCAGGTTCAAGTTCAGCAACACTTTCCCATTCTAAACGAATCTTTTCTGGCTGAATCACCGGTAATCCTAAACGTTCAGCTTCTATTTTTACTGGTGGTGGTGTCAATTGTTTCTTCCGTCCTACTGGTCGATCTGGTTGTGTCACCACAGCTTTAACTGGATATTTTGAGTGCAATTCCTGGAGGACAGGGACTGCAAAATCTGGCGTTCCCATAAATATAATGTTCATTTTCACACTGCCTTTCGCCTTACATAAAAAAGTAAGGGTGCATATCCAAACTGATTTGAAGATTGCCTTGTGTTGTATCACGCAAATAATGCTTAAGGATCTGTTGCAAAGCCTCAGTCAGCTTGGGTTCATTTTTGTATTTTATCATGCATTGATAGCGATATCTATCTTTTATCCGGGCAATTGGTGAGACGACCGGCCCTAAAATAACCGTTTCACTTCGTAACGTTCGTTTCAAAAAGTCCGTAATTTTTTGTGATTTTTCAATGACATTCGGCAGATCCGGATCAGAGATGGTGACAAGCGCCATAAAACGGTACGGCGGGTAATCGGCAGCTCTACGCTTGGTGCATCTCTGTCTGATAAAATCGCTCATAGTCATGGCCTTTGACAAGCTGGATACTATAATGGTCAGGCGTATACGATTGAAGTAATACCTCTCCTGGACGCTCGTGCCGTCCTGCTCGCCCACTCACTTGCTCTAGCAACTGAAATGTGCGCTCCGCTGAACGAAAATCAGGAATATGCAGCATTGTATCTGCTGCTAACACTCCTACCAAGCGTAATATTTGGAAAATCCAATCCTTTTGCAATCATCTGTGTGCCAAGTAAAATATCAGCCTCTCCGTTCCCAAATGAATCGAGTAATTGCTGATGAGAGCCCTTTGTTCTTGTTGTATCTACATCCATACGAATCACACGAGCTTCGGGCAACACACGTGTGAGCTCTTCTTCTACCTTTTGTGTACCAGAGCCGAAGAAGCGAATGTGTTCACTTTGACATTCAGGACACTTTACAGGCATCGTTTCTTCGTGACCACAATAATGACATTTTAATGAATGATTGCTACGATGATAGGTTAATGAGATATCACAATGCTCACATTGCGGCACATACCCGCAATCTCTACACATCACAAAGGTTGAGTAACCTCGTCTATTTAGAAATAGAACACTTTGTTCGCCACGTTCTAAACGTTTCTTTAGTGCGTCCATCAACGAAGCTGAGAACATAGAGCGATTACCTGATCGTAGCTCGTCCCTCATGTCAACAATCTCAACCGTTGGCATTGGACGATTGTTGACACGGTATTTTAATGAGAGAAGTGTATATACTCCTTTTTGAGCCCGTGCAAACGTCTCAAGAGAAGGGGTTGCACTTCCTAATATAACAGGGCATTGATGGTAAGCACTTCGTTCAATGGCAACTTCTTTTGTGTGGTACCTCGGCATATCCTCTTGTTTATAACTCATTTCATGCTCTTCATCCATAATAATTAAACCGAGATTTCTAAATGGAGCAAATACTGCTGAACGTGCGCCTACGACCACCTTCACTTCACTTCGATGGATCTTGCGCCATTCGTCATATTTCTCGCCCACTGAAAGTCCTGAATGCAAAACGGCTACTTCATTACCAAAACGCGACTTGAAACGCGAGACGATTTGCGGTGTTAGTGAAATCTCTGGTACTAACATGATCGCTTCCTTGCCTTGCTTTAATACAAGATCAATCGTTTGTAGATAGATCTCTGTTTTCCCACTGCCGGTTACCCCATGTAATAAAAACGTCTCACTTCGCTTTTGATGAATTGCGTGCTCAATCGGATAAAATGCCTGCTGCTGTTCATCCGTTAAAGGAAGTGGTGGAGTGGTCTTAACTTCAATGCCTTGAAAGGGATCTCGATACGCTTCTTTCTCCCATTCAATGATGATGTTTTTATCAATCAGAGACTTTAAAACCGCCCTTGTAGAATTTGTTGCTTTTAACACCTCTTGCGAGCGTACAGGTTGTTCCTCTTTTTTTAAAAAGGCGAGTATGTCCTGCTGCTTGTGTGCAGATGCTTTAATGGAGCTTTGGTCTCCGGACTCGTTTAGTTTCACCCATTTTTCCGTTTTTTTCTTACCTTTTTCCTTAACTACATAATGAACAGCTAACTCTCAGCATCGATTGCCTTACGGACTAAACCAAGCTGCCCACCTAACTTTTCAACAGCATCTTTCCAAAGAACAACGGTTTGTTCATGAAAAAGAAACTGAAGCGATTGGTGGAGTAACCTGTAGTCCTTCAAAAGATGTAATTCCTTAATAACCGCTGTTTTTAAAGCGGCAGGAAGCATCGCTTGATAGGCACTAATTTGAAAACATATTGTTTTTTTTGCAAGCCAACCACCTAACTGTAGGAGCTCACTTGTTAAAACAGGAACAGGATCTAATACTTCCTCCACTGCTTTAAGCCTGGTCACATCACTTGTTTCCGTCACTTCCATCACAAATCCTTGAATTTGTCTTGGTCCAAAAGGCACAACAATTCGCATGCCAGGTTGGATGATTTGCTCAAGATGAGATGGAATGAGGTAGTCAAATAATCGATCTGTTTGCGCAGCCGGTACATCAACAATCGTCCTAGCGATCATTTGCCGGATGCTCCAATGCAAAGCTTTTAATTGTTTCTAGAATATGGTTAGCTGCTTGTTTTTTGCTGGCAAGCGGGAAGGATTGTTCTCCACCTTTTCGATCAAAAATGGAAATGATATTAGTATCACCATCAAACCCAGCACCTTCAGCTGAGATATCATTTGCCACAATCAAATCTAAATTCTTTTTCTTTAACTTGCCCTTTGCATATTCTGCAACTCTTTCTGATTCAGCAGCAAAACCTATTAAAAGCTGATCCGCTGTTTTTGTAGATCCGAGTTTCATTAAGATATCCTTGGTTGGCTCAAGCTCAACCATCCATTGGTCTTGTTTCTTTTTATGTTTTTGAGAATAAGTGATCGTCGGATGATAGTCGGCAACTGCTGCTGCTTTAATCGTTACCTCAGCAGATTGAAATTGTTCAGTCACTTGCTGAAACATTTCTTCGGCTGAATTCACCTGTTTAATCGTCACGCCTGCTGGAGGTTCTAAATGAGTAGGACCAGTAACCAAAACAACCTCAGCACCCTTTTCAACAGCAGCTTCAGCCAGAGCAAATCCCATCTTCCCTGATGAATAATTAGAGAAATACCTTACAGGGTCAATTGGTTCACGAGTTGGACCAACGGTGATTAACACTTTTTTCCCCGACCAAAACGGTTCTTTTTGGGCAAATCGAGCCTGCAAAACATTTATTATATCAACTGGTTCAGCCATTCTTCCTTTGCCAATCCATCCACATGCTAAATAACCTGCAGTAGAATCAAGCAATTGATAGCCAAACGTATCAAGCTTTTGCATATTCTCCTGTACTGCAGGATGGTTATACATATTAATATTCATGGTTGGAGCTATGTAAACAGGTGCAAGTGTTGCTAAAACGGTTGTTGTTACCATATCGTCTGCTAGTCCGTTTGCAAGCTTAGCCATAACATTTGCTGTCGCAGGTGCGATTAAACAAATATCGGCCCAGTCTGCAAGATCGATATGAGCGATTTTCTCTGGATTAGGTTCTGTAAATGTATCCACATACACAGGGTTTCTTGATAACGCTTGAAACGTAAGCGGCTGCACAAATTCCTGCGCAGACTTAGTCATCATAACCTTTACCTCGGCACCAGCTTGGACTAATTTACTGGTTAGATCGCAGGCTTTATAGGAGGCAATGCCGCCTGTAACACCAAGTAAGATTTTTTTGCCTTCTAGCATATTCCCCGCCTCTTTCGTCTTTGTCTACTTCCACTATATAAGAAAACAACCTATTTCCGCAAAAATAGGTTGTCAGATCTTTTATTCAAAAGTGTCTTCAGGCTGCAAACGTTCAAATGTTAGATGGTCTTCAACGATTTCTTCCAATGCCATGCCTACTGCTTTATATGATTGAGGCTTCTTAACTAGTGGACCTCTACGAGCATCTTCACTAATTTCACGAGCACGTCTTGATGATACTGTTACTAACGTATACTTTGAATCCAATTTCTCCATTAGAGAATCAATTGATGGATATAACATATATCTATTCAACCTCCACAAGTTCTTTGTATTTTTCAATTAACCGCACTCTTTTACAATGTTCTGCTGTTACTATTGATTTAATGCGATTTACTGCACCATCAACTGCATCATTTTCTACCACATAATCATACATCTTCATCAAATCAATCTCTTCTTTGGCTACAGTCATGCGTTGATCAATAACTTCAGCCGTTTCTGTACCTCGACCAACAATGCGATTTCTTAGCTCCGCTAGACTTGGAGGCATTAAGAAAATGAACACACCTTCAGGGAATCGTTCACGCACTTTCATTGCACCTTGGACTTCAATTTCTAAGATGATATCCTGTCCTTTGTCCAATGTTTCACGAACGTAATCAACTGGTGTACCGTAGAAATTCCCTACATATTCAGCCCATTCGAGTAGCTTATTTTCAGCGATCATCGTTTGGAACTGTTCATGGCTCTTGAAGAAATAGTTGACTCCATCTACTTCACCGGCCCTTGGCTTACGAGTTGTTGCAGAAACTGAATACTGAATGTCGGTTTCTTCTTTACGTAAGGCACCACATACAGTTCCTTTTCCTACTCCCGCGGGACCTGACAAAACTAAAAGCAGGCCTTTTTCTTTTTTCATGTGAACCGTACCTCCATTTTAAACTCTTGCCTTATGAATCGTCGGAATTGTCTTCTTTTACAGTAAGTCGCTGAGCCACTGTTTCTGGCTGAACGGCACTTAAGATTACATGATCACTGTCAGCAACAATCACTGCACGTGTTCTGCGTCCATAAGTAGCATCAATCAGCATATTCCGGTCGCGCGCATCTTGGATAATACGTTTAATCGGTGCAGATTCCGGGCTCACGATTGAGATAATCCGGTTCGCTGAAACAATGTTGCCAAATCCTATATTTATTAAACGTATACTCATAGTGGCATCCCCCTGTCTAATTGATCCGTCTCTACGTTTGCTCTTATCCTGTTATTATACCAAAAAATTCCTTATTTTATACGAGTCACATACTACACATACGTTTATATTTTTAAAAGTAATGAATTATGTAAGGAGATCGCATCTCTTCTATTCTAACGGACTTTCTCTAGAACAACAAGTATGCATCTGCTTTTCCTTTGTGTTTGTGTGTGAAAAGAGGTTTGGGAGGTCCATATAATGGGTAATCAGCATCATCTCCACTCCCAGGATGGGGCACGCTTTCCGCGGGACTGCGCACGCCTAAACCGGCTACGCCATTTTAGTTCAACCTTGCCCTCTAGTAACGCTGAAGTCGGCCTTCCCCACCCAGTCCGCTAGGTGAGAGCGACTAAATTTTTGCGAATGACCAATTTAAATATTTGTTTGTGACGTAGTAAAAAAATGAAATAGATGACACAGAAGTATTTAATAGATCAAAGATCCTAGGACATAACCATATAGAAAGAAAAACAATTTGAATCAATCGCAAACGCAAAACTGCGGTAGAAATTTACTAATCTCTCCGTCATTCAATCTCCCTTACTTTGGTTGGGGTAACATACTCTCTTATTTCTGATGACAAAAAAACCAAACCATTATGTAAATCAAACAACATAATGGTTCGGTTTTAGTGATACTTAAACATTTTTGCAAATGCCTCTTGGATTCAAATTATGAAGTAACAAAAGCTTCAATCTTTCCAATCTATTACTTCGTTCTCTTAACCAACTGAAAGCCACCTAGTACAACGGTTGGGATGGCGGCTAAGCCTAGAACTAGTAGCCACTCTCTGAAAGATACTGGTACTGTGTGGAATACTGGTTGTAGTGCTGGATATACAAAACGGCAAGCATTAATAGTGTGGAGATGATAACAGCCACAACTAAATACATATTTTCAAATGGATTGCGGTGATAGACTGAGTATTCACTTCTACAATCAAAAACATGAATCAGTTGAGCCATAACTAACGTTAAAAAGGCAATTGTTTGAGCACGAGTGAGGTCTCCATCATGCTCCTGATAGACTAACCAAAATGCTGCAAGTGTAACGACTCCTATCATAAAACCACGACTTAAAATTTTCCACGTTAAACCTCGTGCAAATACACCTTCATTTGGACTTCTAGGCTTCCGTTTCATAACATCGCCTTCTGCTTGGTCCATTCCAAGTGCCATAGCTGGTAGTCCATCTGTTACAAGATTAACCCATAAGATTTGAATGGCGGCAAGCGGCAACGGTAACCCGAGTATCATCGCAAACAGCATCACTAATATTTCTCCAACATTTGATGCAAGCATATAGCGAATGAATTTACGGATATTTTCGTAAATGTTCCGCCCCTCTTTGATCGCTTCTTTGATGGTTGCAAAGTTATCATCACTTAAAATTAAGGATGAGGCTTCCTTAGCTACATCAGTTCCTGTCATACCCATGGCAATTCCAATGTTCGCTGCTTTGATGGTTGGAGCATCATTTACTCCATCTCCTGTCATCGCAACGATATGTCCATTCGCCTGCAGCGCTTGCACAATACGAAGTTTATGTTGTGGAGACACTCTGGCAAACACATACATCTTATCAATTTGTTCTGTTAATTCCTCATCAGATAGTTTGGATAACATCTGACCATCTACAACTGCTCCATTTGGCGGCAGGATATCTAGTTGCTTGGCAATCGCCGTTGCGGTTATTTTGTGATCTCCAGTAATCATAATCGTTCGAATACCTGCTTCTCTACATTCTGCAATAGATCCCTTCACTTCAGGTCTTGGTGGGTCAATCATCGCTTGAATCCCAATAAAAGTGAGGTCTTTTTCTGATTGTTCGGCGGTTTGGATTGTTTCAGATGGTGTTAACACACGGAACGCAATCGCAATCGTGCGTAGTGCCTCACTAGCCATCGATGCAACCGCCTGCTCTAGTTCATTTCTACCTTCAGCACTCATTCGTTCACTTCGGCTTTGTTTCAGAATTAAGCTTGTTTTTGCCGTGATGACATCCGGTGCTCCTTTTGTAATTAAAATACGTTGTCCGGACCGATCTTTTACCACCACACTCATCATCTTACGTGTCGAGTCAAACGGAAATTCATGAATGACTTGGTATTGTTTTGACAGACCTTTTTTACTGTATCCTGCTTTTAAAGCAGCTACAACAAGGGCTCCTTCTGTTGGATCTCCATCTAAAACAAATCGTGTTTTAGAACGACCAAATCGTTTTTCTTCGTTTTTTTCTGTAATTTCTGCGTGGCTTGCTAATAAACCAAAACTTAAAAGTTGAGCCAACTCTCGATTTTGTTCAGGTAGTACTTTTTTTCCATTTTCCTCAAAATGACCACTAGGCTCATAGCCTGTTCCAGTCACATCCCAATACCTTCCACCACTCCATAGCTTTGTAACGGTCATTTTATTTTGCGTTAGTGTACCTGTTTTATCTGAGCAAACAACTGATGCGCAACCTAGCGTTTCAACTGCGGGTAGTTTGCGTACGATTCCTTTTCGCTTAATCATTCTTTGTACACCAAGTGCCAGTGCTACTGTAACAATGGTTGGAAGTCCTTCTGGAATTGCTGCAACGGCTAGTGATACCCCACTTAAAAACATTGTGTTTAACTCATGACCTTGCAACAATCCGATAACAACCACCAATGCTGTTAAAAGCAAGGCAACAGCGATTAGCATTTTTCCTAATTGCTCTAATCGAAGTTGAAGTGGTGTGACAAGTGTTTCTGTTGTTTGAAGTAGATGTGCTATCTTGCCCATTTCCGTTTTCATACCCGTGCCAATGACTACACCTTGCCCATTACCTTGTGTAATCATCGTACCCATAAATAACATATTTTCTTGATCGCCTATTTCCAGGTCAATGGCATCGAGGCTCTGACTTTTTTTATGCACCGGAACAGATTCGCCTGTTAAAGACGCCTCGTCCACTCGAAGCTCATTCGTTTGAATTAAGCGTATATCCGCACCAATGCGGTCTCCACTCTCAAGTCTAACAAGATCTCCTGGCACAACTTCTGCTGAAGGGGTTTTAACCCATTCCGCATCACGCTTCACCATCATTTGCGGAGCAGAAAGTTCTTTTAACGCATCCAATGACTTTTCAGCTTTTCGTTCTTGAACATAACCTAAAATACCATTTAATAACACAATACACATAATCGTTATTGCATCAATCACTTCACCAATTAATCCAGAGATTAATGTTGCGGCAAGCAGCACCAATACCATAAAATCTTTGAATTGAGCGATAAACACAAGAATGGCTGGTGTCTTTTTTCCTTCGTCTAACTTATTAGGTCCTACTTGATTCAATCGCTTTTTTGCTTCCTTGCTACTTAAACCAACCTCCAAATTGGACCCGGTTTTGCTAATAACGTCTTCTGCTTTTTCACGATACCAACTCATCTAGACACCTCACATACAGCTTGGCTTCATTTGGCCAAGCAGTCTCTTATACAAGCCATCTTATTCAGTCAGAGACCAAAACATGCTATACTCGTGGAAGTGAGTTTTTTAAGAGGTGATGAGAATGTCCTTTGATGGTGTCATGACAAGAGCTGTCATTCATGAATGTGCAAATCAGTTGGCCAATGGCCGTATATCTAAAATTTATCAACCGTTTAAGACAGAGCTTATTTTTACCATTCGGGCAAACGGGAAAAATCATTCCTTGCTGCTTTCGGCAAATGCAAACTTTGCAAGAGCCCATTTAACCGAAGAAAAATATGATAATCCGTCTGTTCCACCAATGTTCTGTATGCTTTTACGTAAACATTTAGAAGGCGGCATTATTCGCGCCATTCATCAAGATCAAATGGACCGTATCATCCATATTGATGTGACGAATAAGGATGAACTTGGGGATGAGAAAGAACGTCGATTGATTATTGAAATTATGGGGCGCCATAGTAATATCATGCTTATTGATCCGGAAACCCAAGTGATCATTGATAGTATTAAGCATGTTCGACTAGATCAAAGTAGTTATCGTACAGTTGGTCCGGGACAAGTATACAAACGACCGCCTGAACAAAATAAGCTAGATGTAACTGCCGCAACCGAAGATGATGTGCTAAAACGAATTGATTTTAACGCAGGTAAGCTTTCTAGTCAGCTTGTTGAGCAGTTTGCAGGGTTGTCTCCACTATTATCTGAGGAAATTGTTTATGTAGCTTGGATGGCGAATCGAGAAAGCTTACCAAAAGCCTTTGCGAGTGTTCTTAAACCCATTCTTTCGCACAACTATCAGCCAGAGATGATTATTACGGATAACAAGGAGTACTTTTCAAGTATTTCGATGACCCATCTAACAGGAAAAAGATTAACGTTTCCGAGTATCAGCCAGCTTTTAGACCGATAT
Source organism: Alkalicoccobacillus plakortidis (assembly GCF_023703085.1). Taxonomy (NCBI): domain Bacteria; kingdom Bacillati; phylum Bacillota; class Bacilli; order Caryophanales; family Bacillaceae; genus Shouchella; species Shouchella oshimensis. Next base: position 780,879 of record NZ_JAMQJY010000001.1, read on the forward strand.
TTTTACGGAAAAGCTGAACGTGATCGTGTTAGACAGCAGGCATTTGACTTGGAACGCTTCCTACGAAATGAATGGCAAAAGAATAAACGTAAACTGAAAAAGTTACGTAAAACATTAACAGATGCTGATCAGGCTGCCATCTATCAAAAGTCCGGTGAGTTGCTAACAGCAAATCTTTATCAAATTAAAAAAGGCGATTCAAGTGTTGACGTAATAGACTATTATGCTGAAGATGGACAAACCGTTTCGATAGAGCTTGATCCGCGAAAAAGTCCTTCAGATAATGCACAGTCTTATTTCAAACGCTATAACAAAGCAAAGAATTCAATACTAGCTGTGCAGCAACAGTTATCGTTAACTGAAAAAGAAATGGACTACCTTGATGGATTACTTCAGCAAATGGATAGTGCGTCTCCAAAGGACTTACAAGAGATTCGTGAGGAATTAATGGAGGAAGGCTATATCAAACGAAAACAGTCGAAGAAACCTCATAAAAAGAAAAAAGAGGTTAAACCTCAGCTTGGAACGCTATCAATCATCTACAGGGATTGAGTTTTTAGTAGGTAAAAATAACACCCAAAATGAATACCTAACAAACCGTATGGCACGCCAAGACGAGATCTGGTTTCATACGAAAGACATACCCGGTTCTCATGTTGTTATTCGCTCAACTGAACCTGATGAACAAACCATTAAAGAGGCCGCAGGGGTGGCCGCCTTTTTCAGTAAGGCACGACTTTCTTCCTCTGTACCAGTCGATTACACACGCATTCGCTTTGTAAAAAAACCAAACGGTGCAAAACCAGGTTATGTGACCTACGATAACCAAACAACCGTTTTTGTTACACCAGATGAAGATCAAGTGATGAGTTTGAGAGCAAAGTAATTCAAAAGAGGCTTAGCACTTAAAAGAATGTAAACAAAAAGCAACGAACGATCCATTGTAGGATCGTTCGTTGTTTGGTTGGTCTGTACATTATGCGGAGATTACAAAGAAGTTTAGGAGTTATCTGAATATGGGTTCTTCGCTATCGCTCCCAAAAATGGGGGCCGAGTGACAATACACTTTTAGAAAATAAAGCACTACTATCAAAGGAAACTCCTCGCCTTGCAGTTGTGGAAGATTTTACTGTAGCGATACCGTTCATTTTATTCTTTAATTTTTTGTCATTTCATCTAGCAGGAGTTGTTCTCTTCCAGCATCGTTGTTTGTTTTAAAATTTATATATATGACTTTTCGAGCTTTTTTAAATCTAATTACTCACTCATCCACTCTTCGGATTGAGGATTTTTCCTCCACTGCGCAAGCATCGTTTGCTCGCGTTCGCTTATTAAGTCGGCATCCTTTGCGACTTGAATAAGTGTTGTGTAGTCGGTTAACACTTGTGCTTGAATGTCATTTTCGTTTAGGTTATCTATAGCCTTTTGTAATTCATATGTAAAGATAGCTGCTACACCAAGGACAACGCCATCGTCTTCACGAATCGCGTCTACCGCAGACAACGAGCTCCCACCAGTAGAGATTAAATCTTCAATGACAACAACCTTTTGCCCAAGCTTCCAACTTGCCTTCAATTCTTTTTTGTTTGCCATGACCTTTGGCACTACCTCTCACATAAATCATTGGTAAATCAAGTAGGCCACTCACCCATGCTGCATGCGGAATGCCAGCTGTAGCCGTACCTGCAATCACATCTACATCTGCGTAGTTAGTCTTAATTAAGTCAGCAAGTCCCTTTGCAATCTCTTGGCGAACAGCCGGATACGATAATGTAAGACGGTTATCACAATAAATAGGAGATTTCATCCCAGAGCTCCATGTAAAAGGTTCGTTAGGTTTTAAGCTCACCGCTCCGATTGATAATAGTTTCTCTGCGACGGTTGTTTTGATTGTCATGCGTATCTCTCCCATTCTTGTTTCATCATTTGATAGGCTGTTTGCGGGTTTTCTGCTTGTGTAATACTACGCCCTACCACAATACCCAGCTCCCATTTTGTCTCGCTTGTGCAGGAGTTACGATTCGCTGCTGGTCAGCTATGTCATCTCCGGCCATACGAATGCCCGGTGTAACGGTTAAGAAATCAGTTCCGCATACTTCATGTACCTTTTGCACTTCAAGAGCTGAACAGACGATCCCATCTAAACCTGATTGTGCTGTCATTTGTGCATAGTGTGCCACTCACATCTTCCATAGGCTGTTGAATTAAAAGCTCATTTACGAGCATCTGCTCACTTGTGCTTGTCAGCTGTGTCACACCAATAAGCTTAGCACGCTGTTGGCCACTTTTCGTTCCCGCTTCTAGCCCCTCACGTGCAGCTGCCATCATTTTTTGTCCTCCGGCGGCATGAACATTCACAAGATCAATTTCAAGAGTAGCTAAGGCCTTCATCGCCTGATGAACTGTGTTTGGAATATCATGTAGCTTAAGATCTAGAAAAATCCGATGACCTTTTTGCTTTAATTCCTCAATCACTGTTGCCCCTTCACGGTAAAAACCTTCCATCCCTATTTTCAGATCAAGTGGTTCTTCACCAAAACCTTCAAGAAAATGTTGACGTTTCTCGCGACTCTCAAAATCAAGCGCAATAATTAATGGAGACTGCATGTTTCTCTCCAACTCCCTCCAATAATATCTTCAACGGAATCAACACCTAATTCATCAAGCATGGCGGGAAGCTTTTTAATTAATGTTGGGCAAATAGTTGGATCAACAAAATTTGCTGTACCCACTGCTACGGCACTTGCACCAGCAAGCAAAAACTCAATGACATCCTCAACCGTTTGCACTCCACCCATCCCAATAATCGGAATCTCAACTGCTTGACTAACCTGATGAATCATCCGAATGGCAACTGGTTTAATAGCTGGGCCTGATAAACCACCGTACTGATTTGCTAAAATGGGTTTCCTAGTTCGAATATCAATCCGCGATCCAAGTAAGGTATTAATCATAGACAGACCATCGGCGCCGGCAGCTTCTACAGCTTTAGCCATTGTGACGATATCGGCAATATTAGGGGAAAGCTTCACATAAACAGGTACGGATGAAACTCGTTTCACTTCACGAGTTAATTCTGCTGCAACTTCTGGAATGGTTCCAAATGCAATCCCGCCTTTTTTAACATTTGGACAGGAAATATTTAATTCAAGGGCATGAACATTTTCAACTTTAGAAATGGTTTCAGCTACCTCAATGTAATCGTCCATCTCAGAACCTGCCACATTTGCCAGAATCGGTACGTCATAGTTTGCAAGCCTAGGAAGCTCATTTTGGATAACCGCATGTAATCCTGGATTTTGTAAACCAATCGCGTTAAGCATGCCTGCTTTTGTCTCCGCTACTCGAGGAGTAGGATTGCCAAAGCGTGGCTCTGCCGTTGTTGCTTTGATCGCAATCGCACCAAGTTCACTTAGGTCATAAAACTCAGCATATTCTTTTCCAAATCCAAAGCAACCTGATGCAGGCATAATCGGATTTTTCATGGAAAGCCCCGGAATATTCACCTGTAATCGACTCATAAAACAACCTCCCCTACTGGAAAGACCGGTCCATCGGTACATACTTTACGATAAACCACGCCGTCTGGATCGGCTTCAATATGACAGACACAGGCGAAACATGCACCAATGCCACAGCCCATTCTTTCCTCTAATGATAAAAATACACGCTGCTCGCGATACCTCTGTGTGAGTGAGGCAAGCATCGGTGTTGGTCCACAGGAATAAAGCACATCAAATGATAATTCATGTTTATCGATCGCATCTGTCACAAAACCCTTAACTCCAAAAGAGCCATCGACTGTTGCTACATAAACAGGACCAAGCTTTTGGAATTCCTGTTCATAAAACACATCCTGCTCCGATTGAAAGCCGAGTACCGTTGTGACGTGTACGCCTTTTTTCACTAACTCTTTACCTAGGTAATAGAGTGGTGGCACACCAATGCCTCCACCAACAAGCAAAACCGATTCTCCCGGCTTTGCTTCATCTACCGGAAAACCGTGCCCAAGCGGTCCTAACGTGTCAATAGAAGTATCCGATGTCTTGGTAGAAAGGCGAGTTGTACCCTCGCCCTCTGCACGGTAAATCATTTTCATTTCATTTTTTTCTAGATCTACATCACAAATACTTATGGGGCGTCTTAAGAGTAAATCATCATATTCATCAATTTTTACATGTAAAAATTGTCCTGGCTCACGCATCTCTTGAACTAGCTCTCCTGAACATGTTAATTCAAAAATGTTGCGGGCGATCGTACGTTGTTTAACAATATTCAGCATACCTCTTTTTTTCAACTAAACGACCTCCCTTTAAGCCTTTGTCTGCATTGCAGGCATACTCTCTGATGAGAATGTAATGGATTCAAGCACTCGAAGTAACGCATCTGCCGTATCAATAGAAGTTAAACATACAACTCCATTTTCAACAGATTCTCGGCGTATACGGAATCCATCTCTTGCCGTTTGTTTTCCTCTAGTTAGGGTGTTAATTACAAATTGGGCATGCCCTTGACGAATGGTATCAAGCAAGTGTGGCTTTTCTTCACCAATTTTATTAACTACCTGCACAGGAATTCCTGCTTCTTTAATCAGTTTGGCAGTTCCAGCCGTTGCCTGTAGGCTATAACCAATTCGGTGGAAGCGATGAACTAAACTCATTGCCTCTTCCTTGTCTTTGTCAGCAATTGTGAATAGAACAGAACCGTGAGTCGGAATCTTCATTCCAGAAGCTATAAGCCCTTTGTACAATGCTTTTTCAAGTGTTGTATCACGACCCATCACTTCTCCTGTTGATTTCATCTCTGGTCCGAGTGTGATATCAACTCGACGCAGCTTAGCAAATGAGAACACAGGCACTTTTACTGAAACTTCTTTTGGTTCTGGCTGATAGCCGGTTTCATACCCTAACTCTGGCAGTGATTTTCCAAGCATAACCTTAGTCGCCAGATTCGCCATTGATACACCTGTAATTTTACTTAGGAACGGAACCGTACGGCTAGAGCGTGGGTTCACCTCAAGCACATAGACATCGTCCTTATGCCAAACAAACTGGATATTCAACAGTCCAACAATTTTAAGTCCGCGAGCAATTGCAATCGTACGGTCAATTAAACGCTGTTTAAGCTCTTCTGGCACAGATTGTGACGGATAGACGGCAATCGAATCACCAGAGTGAACACCTGCACGCTCAATATGCTCCATGATACCTGGGATAAAAACATTTTCTCCATCGGAAATCGCATCTACTTCTAGCTCTTTTCCGGTTAGGTAACGGTCAATGAGAACCGGGTGCTTTGGATTTACTTTTACGGCATTTGCCATGTAATTTAACAGCTCTGCCTCTTTATACACAATCTCCATTGCTCGTCCTCCAAGTACATAAGAAGGTCGAACCAACACTGGATAGCCGATGTCTGTAGCAATCACTACTGCTTCCTCAACAGAAGTAGCTGTGCGTCCTAAAGGTTGCGGAATATCAAGCTCAATTAAGGCTTGTTCAAACTTATCTCGATTCTCGGCACGATCCATGTTTTCAAGTGATGTTCCGATAATTTTCACACCACGAGCCTCAAGTTCATCTGCCAGGTTAATCGCCGTTTGCCCACCAAACTGAACAATCACGCCTTCTGGTTGTTCCAGATCAACCACATGCATTACATCTTCAATGGTTAAAGGTTCAAAGTAGAGCTTATCAGATGTACTAAAATCAGTTGAGACAGTTTCCGGATTATTATTCATAATGATCGCTTCATAACCCGCTTCACGGATGGCCCACACTGAGTGTACAGTTGCATAATCAAACTCAATTCCTTGACCAATACGGATAGGTCCAGAACCCAGAACTAGGATGCTTTTTTGCTCTGTACGATGCGATTCATTTTCTTGTTCATATGTCCCGTAGAAATAAGGTGTGTTCGATTCAAATTCTGCTGCACACGTATCAACCATCTTATATACAGGAACAATTCCTTTATCTTTGCGTGTTTGGTATAATTCTGATTCCTCCATACCCCAAATTCTTGCTAGGTACGAATCGGCAAATCCCATACGTTTCGCTTTATATAAAAGCTCGTCATTGTTACGATTTTCTAGTAACTCATGTTCAAGTTGAACGATGCGCTCAAGTTTTTGCAAGAAGAAGAAATCAATTTTTGTGCAGTCATGTAACTGCTCAAGCTCAATACCACGACGCAGCAGCTCAGCTAAAGCAAACATACGCTGATCATCGGGTCGTGAAATTTTCTTTAACAGATCTTCTGTTGAGAGTGCAGGCATGTCGGGATCAATCAAGTGGTCATATCCTGCTTCAAGTGAACGAACGGCTTTTAAAATCGATTCTTCAAACGAGCGACCAATTGCCATTACCTCGCCGGTTGCTTTCATTTGTGTTCCCAAACGACGATTGGCTGCTTCGAATTTATCAAACGGCCAACGTGGAATTTTAGTAACGACATAATCCAGTGCCGGTTCAAAGCTTGCATAGGTTGTTCCCGTAATTGGATTCTTTAACTCATCTAGGCTGTAACCAACAGCAATTTTGGCAGCCATTTTAGCAATCGGATATCCAGTCGCCTTTGATGCCAAAGCTGAAGACCTACTTACACGAGGATTCACCTCAATAATATAATAATCATTACTATCCGCATCGAGTGCAAATTGGACGTTACACCCTCCTTCAATACCTAATGCACGGATAATGGAAAGAGAGGAATTACGCAGCATCTGATAATCACGATCGGTTAACGTTTGGCTTGGCGCTGCAACGATAGAATCGCCTGTGTGTACGCCAACCGGATCAAAGTTTTCCATATTACAAACCACAATCGCTTGGTTTTTGCTATCTCGCATTACTTCATATTCAACTTCTTTAAAACCAGCAATGCTTTTCTCCACTAAGCATTGTGTCACAGGACTGTATTTTAACCCACTAGTAACAATTTCAGTTAGTTCCTCTTCATTGTGAACAATTCCACCACCTGTGCCTCCTAGTGTATACGCTGGACGCACAATTACTGGATAACCAATGGTTTTGACAAAATGAAGAGCCTCTTCAAGCGTATGAACAATCTCACTTTCTGGAACCGGCTCATTTAATTCATACATAAGCGAGCGGAATTGCTCACGATCTTCAGCCTGTTGGATGGCATCTAGCTTTGTTCCAAGAAGTTCAATTTTGTAAGTATCAAGAATACCTGATTGTTCAAGCTCCATCGCCATGTTTAGGCCTGTCTGTCCACCTAATGTTGCTAAAATACCATCCGGTTGCTCTTGACGAATGATTCGGCTAACAAATTCAAGTGTGATCGGTTCAATATACACTCGATCAGCCATTGTTGTATCCGTCATGATTGTAGCTGGGTTGGAGTTAATCAAAATGACTTCATAACCTTCTTCTTTTAATGCCTGACATGCTTGTGTTCCGGCATAATCAAACTCTGCAGCCTGACCGATTACAATTGGACCTGATCCTATTACCAAAATTTTATTTATATCTGTTCGTTTCCCCACGCTGCTCATCCCCTTTTTTGACTACGCTAATACTTTTGCTGTATGTGTGGTATTCATTAACTTCATAAATTGATCAAATAAGTGGTTGGCATCCTGTGGTCCTGGTGATGCCTCAGGATGGTATTGCACACTAAAGGTTGGATACTCAATATGTGCTAATCCTTCAACTGTCTCGTCATTAACAGCAAGATGTGTAACCTCAAGATTTGTACCTTCTAGTGATTCTAAGTCAACTGTGTAACCGTGATTTTGTGCAGTGATATCAATAGCCCCTGTTGCAAGCTCTCTAACTGGATGGTTTGACCCACGATGACCAAAACGTAACTTACTTGTCGTAGCACCCGAGGCTAACGCAAGCAATTGATGCCCTAAACAAATGCCGAACAGCGGTACTTTTCCAATAAGGTCTTTCACGGTTTGAATGGTTTCTGGCACATCTTCTGGATTACCAGGTCCGTTACTGACAAGCACACCATCAGCACCTAAACGAATAATTTCTTCCGCTGGTGTATGGAATGGGACCACAACAACGTCACAGTTACGTTCGATTAGTTCAAGTAAAATACCGTGCTTCATCCCACAATCTATCAACACAACTCTTTTTCCTTTACCAGGAACATGATATGGGTCTTTTGTTGACACCGTTGCTACTTGATTTCGCATGGTTTCACTTTCGCGAAGTTCTGCGGCTACTTTTTCTGTATCAACATCCATTGAACAGATTCGGCCTTTTAATGTTCCAATTTCCCTGATCATACGAGTTAATTTACGAGTATCAATACCCGCTAGTCCTGGGATGCCTTTTGCTTTTAATAATGTATCCAGTGATTCTTCATTCCGCCAGTGGCTTGGAGCAAGTTCGACCTCGCGAACAATCAGTCCGTGAATGGCCGGGCTGATTGATTCAAAGTCATCACGGTTGATTCCGTAGTTACCAATGAGTGGATACGTTAGCGTAACGATTTGTGCACAGTATGAGGGGTCAGATAATATTTCCTGATAACCTGTCATTCCTGTATTAAAAACAACCTCACCACTCATTTCCACATCAGCACCAAAACCTTCTCCTACTAACACTTCTCCATTTTCTAAAACAAGCTGCTTTTTCATCATGAAACGGTCCCCTTTTCCCATACCATATTTCCATCTACAAATGTTTTTATTGGCCATCCAACGCATGTCCAGTCTTCAAACGGTGTGTTAATTCCTTTTGATAAAAAGCGATGTTTTTGAATCGGTTCTGTTTGTTCAAGATCAATCACCGTAATATCTGCTTTTGCACCGGCTTCAAGTGTACCTGCTTGAAGGTTAAACGTTTTGGCTGGAATAATCGTCAACCAATCAACTAATTGCTTTAACGTAATGACTTCTTTTTTAACTAGCTCTGTATAAAGCAGAGGAAAAGCTGTTTCTAATCCAACGATACCGAACGGTGCTCTCTCCATTGGTGCATCTTTTTCTTCTTCCGTATGTGGAGCATGATCCGTTGCAATAAAATCAATGGTGCCGTCAAGTAAACCTTCAATTAACGCCTGCTGATCATCGCGACCTCTAAGAGGAGGATTCATTTTATAATTTGTATCTAATCCAGGAATATCATCCTCACATAAAAGTAAATGGTGCGGCGTCACCTCTGCTGTTACGCGAATACCAGCTTTTTTGGCGTCCCGTACAACTCGTACAGATTCCTTAGTACTTATATGGCACACGTGATAGTGAGCTCCTGCCGCTTCAGCAAGCAACACATCCCGTGCAATATGTACCGATTCGCAAACAGCCGGAATGCCGTTTATACCCTGTTCTCTTGAGAAGTTCCCTTCATGAACAGCACCGTCTTGAATCAGTGTATTTTCTTCACAGTGAGCAACAATGGCCATATCCACAGCCGCCGCGCGTTTCATTGCTTCTAACATAACACCAGCAGATTGAACACCTACTCCATCATCAGTAAAAGCAAAGGCTCCTGCCTCTTTTAAGCCTTGGAAATTTGTTAATTCCTGCCCAAGTTGTCTCGTTGTAATGGAAGCATAAGGAAGCACACGAACAGAACCCGTCTGCTTCGCTCGATTAACCAGCCATTCCATTTGTTCAGGTGTATCTGGAACCGGTCGTGTATTAGGCATTGCTGCAATGGTTGTAAATCCACCCTTTGCTGCTGCTTTTGTGCCTGTTTCAATTGTTTCTTTTTTCTCGCCACCTGGCTCGCGGAGGTGAACATGTGCATCAACCAATCCCGGAAGAACGAGTTTACCTTCTAAATCAATTGTCCGAGAGATCTCATTTGATCCTGCCTCATATTGAATAAGTCCGTTAATGATAAAAAGATCCTTTTGGACTTGCTTACCGTCACTAGATAGTACCTGTCCGTTTATTAGCTTTGTCCCCATGCTAATTCCCCCTTAGATATGAGCAAGTGCTCTCTTTAATACAGCCATTCGAATGAACACACCATTTTTCATTTGTTTAAAAATTCGTGATCGTTCACACTCCACTAACTCATCGGCAATCTCTACTCCACGATTGACTGGTGCAGGGTGAAGAATAATACTATGCTTTCGCATCATTCGCTCTCGATTAATCGTTAGTCCATATTGCTCATGGTAGTCTTCTTTTGAGAAGTAATCTTCACCATCATGGCGTTCATGTTGAATGCGTAACATCATCATCACATCTGCTTTTTTAACCGCCTCGTCCATTGAGACGTATGTGTATTTTTGTTCAAATCCATTCATCCACGAACGAGGACCACTTATGGAAACGTTGGCTCCGAGTTTTGTTAAAATCTCTGCATTTGATCTTGCCACTCGGCTATGTCTGAGATCACCACAAATCACGACATTTAATTGTTCAAATTCACCAAACTCTTGTTGAATGGTTAACAAATCAAGTAATGACTGTGTAGGATGTTGTCCGCAACCATCCCCCGCATTAATGATTGGAATGTTGAGTTTTGGAAGAAGATCAAGATAATATTCATCTTCAGGATGTCGAATCACCACTACATCCGCTCCAATTGATTCAAGCGTTTTAATTGTGTCATATAATGATTCCCCTTTTTTAACACTGGAGGTTTCACCATCAAATTGTAGTAGCTCTAGTCCTAATCGTTTTTCAGCCACCTCAAAACTGAAGCGGGTTCTGGTACTCGGTTCGAAAAAAAGATTTGCTGCGAACATCGGTTGGCTAGGTGCCCACGTTTTACCGTCTGCAAACGCCTGCGCTTCATTTAATAAAGCTTGAACCTCCGCTGTTGTTAAATCTGACATGGTCACAAGGCCTTTATTTTGAGTGATATCAATGCTCATTAACATCTAAACTCCTCCTTTAATCGATTCCGATTTTAAAAAAATGCCTGGAAAGTGACACTTTCCAGGCAGGGTAAAACAGACAGGTAATCTGCTTTTTTATCCATACCTTAAAAGTCTCTCTGTACTTTTATTAAAGATACGATCTCATTTATTTAGTTTCTTTTGCTGTTAAATCAGTTGTCATTTCGGCAAACATATCCGACTGACCATAACTTTGTTCTTTATTTGGTAAGACAAGATGAAGGAAAATCCCAACGATCGCAGCAACCGCCATACCTGGTATTTGCACCGACTCATTCACCTGGATAAACGCTCCGCCGATTCCTAGTACTAAAATGACCGAAGATATAATTAGGTTGCGCTTCTCTCCGATATTAATGCCATTATCAATCAACATTCTGAGCCCAGATGATGCGATGATTCCAAACAAGAGAATCGAAACACCACCCATAACTGGTGATGGGATTGATGAGATGAGAGCCGAAATCTTACCTATGAATGAGAATGTAATAGCTAGCACCGCTGCTCCACCGATAACAAACACACTAAAAACCCTTGTAATCGTCATAACGCCAATGTTTTCACCATAGGTTGTGTTTGGTGGTCCACCAAGACCAGCTGCAATCACAGTTGCTACTCCGTCCCCAAGGATCGAGCGGTGTAAGCCTGGCTTTTTAATAAAGTTACGACCCGCAACCTTACTGATGACCATTTGTTGCCCGATGTGCTCAGACAATGTCACAACCGCAACAGGAACCATGATGAAGGCAATGCTCCATGAAAAGCTAGGTGTATACGTGACAAATGGTACGATTAGATCTGGTACTGAAAACCATGCTGCAGCTGCAATTCCAGATGTATCAACCAGACCTTGGAAGTATGCAAAGCTGTACCCACCAATCAGTCCAAACAAAATTGGTACAAGTCCAAAAAATCCTCTGAAAAACATCGTTGCTATGATCGTGATCCCAAGTGTGACCAAAGCAGTCATGAGATAGCTGACACTATACTCAGAAGTAGCTGTATACATGGCTTGGTTCACCGCGCTGCCTGCAAGACTTAATCCGATAACCATAATGACTGGCCCAACCACAATCGGCGGTAGGATTTTCATTAACCAGTTGACTCCAATCGCTTTAATGATTAAAGCAACAACCCCGTAAACCAAACCTGCGAGGAAAGCTCCTACCATAGCGCCTTCCATTCCACCAATCATCTGAGCTGATTGAATCGGGATAATGAAGGCAAAGGATGATCCTAGGTAAGCTTGGAATCTGACCTTTTGTCACTAATAGATAGGCAAGTGTTCCCAAGCCCACTTGTTAAAAGGGCTGTAGCTGGGCTTAAATCGACTAAAAATGGAACTAAAACCGTTGCGCCAAACATGGCGAATAAGTGCTGAAGACTAAACAATAACCATTTATCTGCTCTTGGTATTTCTCGAATGCCTACTTCTTTTCCTTGATCCAATCTAATCTCTCCTACTCCTATAACTCTAACAAAAAACCCCGTTGCGCTAGGCAAGGGGGTGTAAGAAATAGACCGGGGCCAATGTTGGCATCGTCTACTCTGTTACCCTCTTGCCAGCCTCTCTGGACTGTTTTTAAAGAGGTTTAATGTATACTTGTTTCTGCTCGTTGTTCAATGACAACTTCATCTGCGCCGTCTGCCTCAGTTAATCTGGCAGCAATCAGCTCTGTTTTTGATGTAGGTACATTCTTACCTACAAAATCCGGTCGTATCGGAAGCTCACGATGTCCACGATCTACAAGAACAGCTAGCTGGATTTGCTCCGGACGCCCTAAATCAATTAACGCATCAAGTGCTGCTCGAACCGTACGTCCTGTGAATAACACATCATCAACTAAAATGACTTTTAATCCAGATATGTCTACTGGAATATCCGTTCCTTGAAGGACTGGCTCATCCTCTTGATTCTGCGGGCTTAAGTCATCTCGATATAAGGTGATGTCTACCTCTCCAACTGGAATGTCTTCTCCCTCAATCTGTTCAATCTTTTGGGCAAGTCGGGCAGCAAGATGCACACCGCGTGTTTTAATCCCAACGAGTACACACTGCTCAACACCTTTATTTCGTTCAATAATTTCGTGCGCAATACGTGTAATAGCTCGGCCGATCGACGCCTCATCAAGAATAACACGTGGCATACATCCATCTCCTTTTATCAGATTAAAAAAGACCTCTTCCGGACACTGGGAAGAGGTCTACACACATAGATACAGCTCATCCAAAGAATGGACTGACTCTATGCATTCCGTTTTCCTTCCAAGCCTCACAGGACTGATCTTAAAGGATCATTTGATTACATTTAGTATCGCAAAATTGTCGATGTGTGTCAACGACTATCTTGTAGTTTTTTTAAAAGAATGCTCATATCCTCTGGCATCGGTGCTTCAAATAACAACTCTTCACCTGTGCGAGGATGAGTAAAACCAAGTACAGATGCATGTAGAGCTTGGCCGTTTATATCTAGTGTTTTCTTTGGACCATATTTTGGATCACCAGCAACAGGATGTCCAATATACTTCATATGAACACGAATTTGATGCGTACGACCTGTTTCAAGCTGACATGTTATATAAGAGTATTTTTCAAATGTCTCTAACACTGTAAAATGAGTCACTGCATCACGTCCATTTTGATCGGTTACAGCCATGCTTTGACGGTCACGCTTATCACGACCAATTGGTGCTTCAACCGTACCATGTTCATGTGGAATCACTCCATGTACGATGGTTTGATACAAGCGTTTAGTTGTTTTGGCTTTTAGTTGACTCACAAGCGACTCATGAGCTACATCATTTTTGGCAACCATTAGTAGTCCCGAAGTATCCTTATCAATTCGATGAACGATACCTGGTCGAATCACACCATTTATACCAGGTAGATCTGGACAATGATGCAAAAGAGCATTAACAAGTGTTCCATTTGGGTGTCCAGGTGCTGGATGTACAACCATTCCGCGTGGTTTGTTTATCACAATTACATCATCATCCTCATAGATAACATCTAATGGAATATCTTCTGCAACTGCTTCTAATTCAACCGCTTCAGGAATCGTAACCGTAATGTGATCGGCCTCTTCCACCTTATAATTGCTTTTTACCGGTTCATTATTTAGTTGGACACTTCCATCCTTAATCCAAAGCTGAATTTGACTTCTTGAAACATCCTCTATTAAATCCGTTAACAATTTATCAATTCTTGTTTGTACTTGGTGTTCCTCAACTGTAAATTCATAATTATTCATGCTTGGCGCTCCCTTTTTGCTTTCATTTCATCTCGGATAAACTTCAGCAAAAGAAGACCTACCCCTACACATAATGCCGAATCCGCCACATTAAAGATGGCAAAGTCATAACCAAAAATAAAGGTATCCGCAAAATCAACAACTTCACCTCTAAATACACGGTCAATAAAGTTTCCAATCGCTCCACCCAAAATAAGGCCTAATGGAATTCCTAGAGAAGGCTGTCCCTTGGCTTCTTTTTGAATGTAGTAAATCAGTCCAACAACCACAACAATTGTGATAATGTAGAAAAACCACATCTGACCCTGAAGAATCCCAAAAGCAGCACCTGAATTACGATGAGACGTAATATAGGCAACATCCGGAATCAATTCAATTGAGTCTCCACGCTCCATGTTAACAACGACCAACCATTTAGTCAGCTGATCTAAGGCAATCATAATTAATGCAATAATATATGGCACTTGTGTTCCCCCACTCATTACACTTCCTTAACTTGCTACGTTAAGATTGTAGCACAAAAAAAAGGCGATGTCCTCTACCCATCGCCACAATCTCTATTCCTGATCGTCTATTTCCTCTGTATATTTTTCATACGAATGATTATGTTGGATGGAAATGCTACCTTCCCCCTGATATCCATTCATATCTGTACTCAGAAAATCTTCATATTGCTCTACAGAACCTCGACTCTCATCTTCCTCTGATACATTATCCTCATACGTTACGTCTTGCTCATTAAAGCGTGCGACTGACTGATAGGCGTCCTCGCCATCAAACTCTGTTTCTCGATCATCACCATCATAATTATGAGCTCCAAATCCCCCAAGTACTTCTTCCTCAACTGGACGATACTCTGGCTTAGTATCGTTTGTCTCCATTCTTAGCGTCCTCGCCAATGGGTTAGCCTCTAAACGATCAAGCGGAATCTGCTCACCCGTTTTTTCACACACTCCATAGCTACCCGTTTGTAATTTTTCGAGCGCATGCTGAACTTCCTCATATTCATGACGCAGCTGAGCATGGAGCGCCATGTCCTTCTCACGCTCATACAGGTCAGTCGCAGAATCAGCAGGATGATTATCATATTGTGACAGTTCACCGGTTGATGCAGAAAGCGACTCCATTTTTTCAGATTCAAGATGATCATCTAACCGCTTTTTTAACGATTGTTCCTGATTAGTGAGTTGTTCTTTAATTTTTGAGTAATCATTCATATTATAGGGCTCCTTTTTACTATCGATTCCTTTTAGAATGACCAAAAATGGAACATTTCATGAGTGGGAGGTTGAGTGAAATAAGTATTCTGCTGGGGGAATTTAGCTTTTTAGTGATGAGTGGTGCTTTTTAATGATCTCTGGGTTCTCTTTACCGATATCCGCCTCTTTTTACCGATATCCCGCTCTCTTTACCGATATCCGCCTCTCTTTACCGATATCACGCTCTCTTTACCGATATCCCGCTCTCTTTACCGATATCCCGCTCTCTTTACCGATATCCCGCTCTCTTTACCGATATCCGCCTCTCTTTACTGATATCTGCCTCTCTTTACCGATATCTGTTTTTCATCCTCAATATCCACCTCTCATCCTCAATTCCCGCACTTCACCAACCACACTCCCTCCACACATTAAAAAATCCCATGCCGTCTTCCTGGCATGGGATCATCTAACTAACGCTTATTTCGTGTAATACTTGCGTACAATTTCAGCGTTATATGGAGTTAAATCTGGGTACTCTGGGTCTTTTCCAACATCAGGAGATACAACCCATGAGCGGGCACAAACTTCGCCTTCTGCTTTTTCAACGAGTACAGCAAGGTTCTCAAAACCAGCTGCTTCTGTTGGTGCAGCGTTGCGATCTCCTGCAATGGTTACTTTTGAAACGATAAATAGTTTCTCAAGCTCTCCTGCTGATTCAAGCAACTCACGAGTTTCACCACTTGCATATAAAGTTAGTGCTGAGGTTAAGGACTTTCCGATTACTTTTGCATTACGAGCTTCCTCTAGAGCCTTAAGTACATCATCACGTAAGGCCATAAATGTCGTCCATTTTTCAATGAGTGCTTCGCTGTGATCAAAGCTCTGTGATTCAGGCATATCAGTTAACTGTACGCTTTCCTCTGTTACACCAGGGATATGCTCCCATACTTCATCTGCTGTATGAGCTAAGATTGGAGCTGATAGCTTCACAAGCGTAAGAAGAACATCATACATCACCGTTTGGAAAGCACGGCGTTCTGGATGATCAGCATGCTCAATGTACAGGGTATCTTTAGAGATATCCATATAGAACGAGCTTAGCTCCACTGTACAGAAATTGTGAATGAGATTATATACCGTTGAAAACTGATAATTATCGTAGGCTTTTTTCACATCATCAATTAACGTGTTAAGTTTAACAACCATAAAGCGGTGAACTTCACCCATGTCTTCATACGCAACACGATTAACCGTTGGATCGAAGTCATGCAAGTTTCCTAATAAGAAACGGAATGTGTTACGGATTTTACGGTAAACCTCAGATACTTGTTTTAAAATTTTATCAGAAACACGATGGTCCGCTTGGTAATCAACGGAAGATACCCATAGACGCAAAATATCTGCGCCAAGTTGATTCATTACCTTAATTGGAGCAATGACATTTCCAACTGATTTACTCATTTTGCGGCCTTCTCCGTCCATCGTAAAGCCATGACTCAGCACACCTTTGTATGGTGCTTTCCCTGTAACTGCAACAGCTGTAGAAAGGGAGGAGTTAAACCAACCACGGTACTGATCGGAACCTTCCATATACAAATCAGCAGGACGCTGCAAGTCATCTCTTGCATGAAGAACTGCTTGATGTGAAGAGCCTGAGTCAAACCAGACATCCATGATATCTGTTTCTTTTGTAAATAAACCATTTGGACTGTGCTCAGATGTGAAACCTTCCGGAAGGAGATCTTTTGCATCCCACTCAAACCAAATATTAGAACCATGCTCAGCAAATAATGCTGAAATGTGAGCAATTGTTTCGTCGTTTAGAATCACTTCTCCATTTTCTGCGTACAGAACTGGAATTGGGACACCCCATACACGCTGTCTAGAAATACACCAATCTCCACGATCACGTACCATATTGTGTAGGCGATTCTCTCCCCAAGCCGGAGTCCATTCCGTCTCTTTAATAGCTTGCAAAAGATCCTCACGAATACGATCAATTGAAGCAAACCACTGTGCCGTCGCACGGAAAATGACTGGTTTTTTTGTACGCCAATCATGTGGATAAGAGTGAGTGAAGAAGCTTAATTTAAGCAAGGCTCCAAGGCTCTCAAGCTTTTCTGTGATTGGTTTGTTGGCTGCATCATAAAACAGACCTTCAAAACCAGGTGCTTCATCAGTCATCACACCTTTGTCATCAACCGGACAAAGAACATCTAAGCCGTATTTGCGAGAGACGATAAAGTCATCTTCCCCGTGTCCTGGTGCAGTATGTACACAGCCTGTACCCGCATCAACGGTTACATGCTCTCCATTCATGACAAGTGATTCACGATCATAAAATGGGTGTTGTGCTGTTACATATTCAAGCTCTGAGCCTTTAAGTTTTTTAACAACAGAGTGCGCTTCCAAGCCTAATTCTTCTACCAATGTGTCAAGTAGACCACTTGCAACGATAAATTTATCTGATCCAGTTTGAACGACACTATATTCAAGATCCGGATGAACACTGATACCTAAGTTAGCAGGAAGTGTCCAAGGAGTTGTTGTCCAGATGACGAACTTCTCGTCTCCATCTAATACTTCTTTGCCATCAACCACTTTAAATGCTACGTAAATAGAAGCAGAGCGCTTATCATGGTACTCAATTTCAGCTTCAGCAAGCGCTGATTCAGATGTTGGAGACCAATAAACAGGCTTTTTGCCTTTATAGATCAATCCTTTTTTCGCCATTTCGCCAAATACTTTGATTTGCTCGGCTTCATATCCCTTATCTAAAGTAATGTAGGGGTTCCACCAGTCTCCACGTACACCAAGACGCATGAATTGCTCACGCTGATTGTCGATTTGCTCTCTTGCATATTTTTCACAAAGAGCACGGAATTCAGCAGTTGTCATCTCTTTACGTTTGATTTTTTTATTTTTAGTTAACGCCGTTTCAATTGGTAAGCCATGTGTATCCCAGCCTGGAACATACGGAGCTTGAAAACCAGTCATTGATTTGTAGCGAACAATAAAGTCTTTAATGATTTTATTTAATGCATGACCGATATGAATGTCACCATTTGCATACGGAGGGCCATCATGTAAGACAAAAAGTGGTTTGCCTTCTCCCTTTTTTTGTACTTTTTCATAGATGCTCATTTCATCCCAAAGTTCCTGTTGCTTTGGCTCACGATTGGGAAGATTGCCTCTCATCGGAAATTCTGTTTTTGGCATTAGTAATGTGTCTTTGTAATCCATCGATATTCCTCCTTGTTCTTCTAAAAAAACACAAAAAACCTCTCATCCCAGTAAGGGACGAGAGGTTTTCCCGTGGTACCACCCTAATTTAAAGACACATGTCTTTACTTTAGTATTCGTAACGTGAATAAAGCGTTGTAGCCTACTACCGGTACCTCCGGCTTCAGTACAAAACGAATAGGTGATTTATACATAACATTCATCTCGGGCTCACACCGTCCCCGATTCGCTTAATATGAATAAACTTATGTAACTGTCCCATTCCTCGTTTTAACATCATATAGTTTTAGTATCAATTATTATATGCGTTGTATCTTCCAAACGCAAGCACACACGTTTAATTAGGCTTTTTCTTCAAAAACAGGCTGTTGTTCAGCTTGCTCCTCATCAAATGTATCCCAATCATCCGTTTGCAGCATTTCAAGCTGTGCTTCAATTAACATTTTAAAGCGCATTTTATAGACAGAGGCTTGCTTCTTAAGCTCTTCCATCTCCATCATAACCTTACGAGACTTAGTAAGGGCATCATTCACAATACGATTCGCATTTTTTTCTGCTTCTTTCACAATCAATTGAGATTCCTTCTGCGCATTACGGCGAAGTTCCTCTGCAGCTTCTTGAGCAACAAGAATTGATTTGTTTAACGTTTCCTCGATATTGTTGAAATGATCCAGTTTCTCTTCTAATTTTGTTACCTGTTCAAAGAGATCTTTTTTCTCTCTTAAAACGGCTTCATAATCCTTGATGACCTGATCGAGAAATTCGTTTACTTCATCCTCATCGTAGCCACGAAAGGCACGAGTAAATTCTTTGTTATGAATGTCCAATGGGGTTAAAGGCATCATTGCCACCTCCGTCAATTTGCGTTTTGTTTGGCAGATCATGCCTACCTGTTATGAATAATCTTTATAAAATCATGTATACCTCTTACATTCTACCTTATGTAATACAAGCCTGTCAGCCTTTTTTCGCCCAACGGACCCGAATTTTTTCTTTTTTTGTCGTTCCTTCGATTTCTACTAGCCTGCTACGACCCAAACCACGTACAGATAAGTGGTCTCCTGCTTGCACTTGGAAGGCCGGTTGTTCGGTTTGACGCCAATTTACTTTGACCAAGCCCTTTTTCGACAGCATCTGCTGCTTTTGAGCGAGCAACACGATAAATTTGTGAAAGAACCGTATCTAGTCGCAGTGAACTAATTGTTCCAGCTGCTTCAACCCACTTTTCTTCTGGTAGCAAATACTCTGTAAGCGAACGCTCTTGAAATTCAATTGTTGCCCGACCGGCTGATATCACATTCATCCGCACATAATCAGCTGATTCCGATGCAACGATCAGGTTAATTTCACCATTCTCAACTGTCATATCTCCAAACTTCTCACGACGAAGTCCTGACCCCATCAGTGCGCCTAACACGTCACGATGAGAGAGCTGAATAAATTTCTCAGGATACGTAGCTTTAAGTAAGGTTAACGGCCACTCCTCCTGCTCCATGTTTAAGTAGGAAGGATGCACATACGCTCTTGCCCGCTCCGTCCCATTTACTCCACCCCAAAATGATACCAGCACCTCATCTTGTTGCCCTATTAACGACCGCACAATATCCTGCTGACGTGGGTCTAGAAAATCAGTCATTTTATCTTGATGACGTATTTCCGCGTTCTCTTTCCAGGTTAAGACCTGGTCAATAAACGGACGTTCTTCTGGTCTGAAGTGATCATAGATGGTCATGCTAATCTAGTTAATAAGAAGATTAATCCGTCTCCTGCGAATCTCATAACAAGAAGAGCAACTAATGGAGATAAATCAATCATGCCAAGTCTCGGAATAAATTGTCTAAATAAATCAATATAAGGCTCCACTATTCGTCCAATCATTTGACCAATACCAGATTCTCTTGCGTTCGGAAACCAAGACATTAGAACCCAAGCAAAAATTAGAAGTGTGTAAATCATTATTACGTTTTGTACTAAATTAATCACTATAGCCATAGCTTACTTCTTCCCCCATTTCATCTATCTATCAAACTCTCTTAGTTGCATCTCTGTGATATTCCCAGAAATTTCAACATTATCTGGTGAACACAAAAAGATATTCATTCCTAGCTTATGAATGTCGCCACCAATTGCGTAAACTGTGCCACTCAAAAAGTGTACCATATGTCGGGCCTGTTCATCAGGTAGGCGTTGCATATTAATTATGACAGCTTTGCGATTTTTTAAGTGGTCGGCGATTTGTTGAGCCTCATCATCCGTCCGTGGTTCCATTAACACCATCTTTGAACTCTTTTGAGCACTTTGCAGGCTTACAACATTTTGCTGCTGCGAGCTTTGCTGATGATCTTTTTGGTGATTTTGTTGGGTCTGTTGAAATTGAGACTGATTACGTCGGCGTGTTGGCTTCTCTTCACCAGTATTGTCCTCTACCACTTGTTCATATTCCTCAACATGCTCGTCCAATGAAAAATAATCTCTAAACTTTGATTTAAAGCTCAAATTGATCCCTCCCCACTTTTATGATGATGAAGTTGTTTCATTTCCTACTAATGCGGTTCCAATCCGAATAAAGGTTGCCCCTTCTTCCACAGCAACAATATAATCATTAGACATGCCCATCGATAGTTCTGTGCAAGGTGCATAAGGGAGATGCAGCTCTGCAATTGCATCTCTTAATTCTCTTAAGCCTCTAAAAACAGGTCTTGTTTGTTCTGGATCCTCTGTAAAAGGTGCCATGGTCATTAAACCCACAACTTCTATAGCCGGATACGCTTCTAAACGCTCAATAAATGGTAGTACCTCTTCTGGTTGTAGGCCAGACTTTGATTCTTCTCCAGAGACATTCACTTGAACAAAACATTTTACTTTCTGTTTATCTTGACTCTGCTTTTGAAATTCACGAGCTAATGACAAACGATCTAGTGAATGAAAATAGTCAAACTCATGAATCACTTGTTTTACTTTACGAGATTGGAGCGAACCAATAAAATGCCATGTTCCTGCATCTCCAATGGCTTTTTTCTTTTCTAATCCTGTCTCAGCCCTATTCTCACCAATATGTTCGACACCCGATTCTAAAGCAAGCCTTGTTGTTGCCTCACTTACATACTTTGTGACTGCAATAACATTCACTTGATCCGAGTTTCGATTGGCCGTACTACAGGCTTCGTGTATATTTGCTTGAATACGTTCATACTGTTGCTTTACTGACATCTTCACACCTCTATTTACGCTGTCCAATTACACTCATCATTCGACCGGTTTGACCGTTGTCTGCCCGATGGGAAAACATCCTTTGGTCAGTAGCTGTACAAATAGTCGAAAGATGGATATTCGATTCTTGTACACCGGATCGTATGAGCAGGCTTTTATTTAGCTGTTTTAAATCAAGAAGAAATCGTCCATTCTCTTTTTGTACATATGGTTTTTCTTGATTTGTTGCGAGACATTGATCCACTGCTTGGATAACGAGATCATTTACTTCATAGGCTTCTCCACTTATCGACGGACCAATCAGTACATGGATCTCCTTTGGATCAATTCCCTCTTCATTTTGCCAAGTTTTTATCATATTAGGACCAATTTCACCAACTGTACCCTTCCAAGCCTGCATGGGCAAGACCAATGGTACGGTGAGCAGGTGCAATAAAATAAAGAGGGACACAATCCGCATAGAGACTTGTTAGTAAAATATCATCGTCCTGTGTATATAAACCATCCGTTCCTTTAATCGCCCCGTCTAATGACTCTGATCCTGCACTCGCATCATTTTTTGACACTTTTTTAATAACCGCTTGATGAACTTGCTCTCCTACTACCCAAGACGATAATGGAAATCCAAGGTCATCGGCTAACTTACGGCGATTGTTCACTACATCAAGATCAGAATCTGCGACATGTAAGCCCAGATTTAATGAGGTAAATGGAAACTTACTGAATCCACCATTACGCGTAGTAAATCCTGCCGTTAATCCAGAGTATTGATCGGTTAAGACAATCGCCTCTAAAAAAGAGGGCGAAACCTCTTTTAGGATCTGGTCTGTTTTCAATTTCAGAACATCCCTTCAACGTATCAAACAAATTCAAACTATATGCGTCTAGTGTATCACATGTGCTCTGGTCAATAAACGACTTTATTCCCGTTTAGTCGTTCGTATAGACGCTTTTGGCACGAATGATGGCGCCGGTGTTTCGAGATGAAATGGCTGTGCCGTTTTCACCATAATAACATCTGAACCGATTTTAATAATATTGGACCATGGAATGATTACCTCTTCGTCTTTACCAAACAGACCCATCACTTTACCTGTGCTGCTTATAATAATCGCTTCAATTTGACCATTATCCAAATTCAGATCAAGATCCGTTAAATGACCAAGTCTTTTACCTGTTTCCAAGTTAACAATGTCTTTTGCTTGAAGATCTGAAATTTTCATCATTTTTATCACTCCTTACTCATGTATATGACGGGCTACGCATGATCATGTAAAAAAGGTCTTACTCTTGGCGTTTTCATGCCAAAAATAAGACCTTTTTAATTATTTAACTTTGCACGTATTTATTCATTTGATTAATAGCTGCTTTCTCAAGTCTTGATACCTGCGCCTGAGAAATACCGATTTCATCCGCAACTTCCATTTGAGTTTTCCCTTGGAAAAAGCGCATATTTAAAATAAGCTTTTCTCGTTCATTTAAGCGGACCATCGCTTCTTTTAACGCAATATCTTCAACCCATTTGACATCTTTGTTTCGCTCATCACTGATCTGATCCATGACAAAAATCGGATCTCCACCATCATTATAAATCGGTTCAAATAACGAAACAGGATCTTGTATAGCATCTAATGCAAAGACAACATCTTCTTTGGGAACTTCTAATACTCTTGCAATTTCTTGAACAGTCGGTTCGTTTTCGCGTTTCTTTTCAGCCATTAAATGATCGCGTACTTGTAAGGCCTTATAGGCGATATCACGTAATGAGCGAGATACGCGAATCGGGTTATTATCGCGGAGATAGCGACGAATCTCTCCAATAATCATTGGTACCGCATAGGTGGAGAACTTTACATTTTGACCTAAATCGAAGTTATCAATTGATTTCATTAAACCGATACAACCAACCTGAAATAAGTCATCCACATACTCACCGCGATTATTAAAGCGCTGAATCACACTGAGTACCAACCGTAGATTTCCATTTACTAGTTCTTCACGGGTTGGCAAATACCCATCCTGCAGCTGTCTGAATAGCTCTCGCATTTCAGTATTTTTAAGTACCGGTAACGTAGATGTATCTACACCGCAAATTTCAACTTTATGTCGTGTCAAATTCTTACCCTCCAGTGCTTTGGGAGATGATGTCTAGTAAAGTATCTCCTTGGCAGGGAAAAATATGCACAAGACCATTTGTAAAAATCGAGCGGGAACTATTGACGCTTACTCTCTGTAGTTCAAATTTTTTTCGGTATTTTATTTCTCTCAAATCAGACCATTTTATTGAACTCCTTTTGTAATCTTTTGATAATTCGTTTCTCAAGCCTTGAAATATATGATTGCGAAATACCTAACATATCTGCCACTTCTTTTTGTGTTTTTTCTTCAAAACCCGCTAACCCAAATCGAAGTTCCATAATCTGTTTTTCACGAGCATTCAAAGTATATAAGGCTTTTTTAAGTAGCTTACGATCAACCTTTTCTTCAATGCCTCTTGTAATTATATCTTCCTCAGTTCCGAGTACATCAGATAACAATAATTCATTGCCATCCCAATCTATATTTAGTGGTTCGTCAAATGACACCTCTGAACGTGTTTTGTTGTTTCGACGCAAATACATGAGAATTTCATTTTCAATACAACGAGATGCATAGGTTGCAAGCTTGATTTTTTTCTCAGGATTAAATGTATTTACAGCTTTTATGAGTCCAATTGTTCCTATGCTAATCAGATCCTCAATATTTATCCCTGTATTCTCAAACTTCCTTGCGATATAGACAACTAATCGTAGGTTTCGTTCAATAAGAACGGATCGTACTGCCTGATCCCCACTAGGCAGCTTCATAAGCAGATCAGCCTCTTCTTCCTTTGAGAGCGGTGGCGGCAGGGCTTCACTTCCCCCTATGTAATAAATCTCATCCGCCTTCATACCCAATCGATGTAATACACGATACCAAACTAACGTTAGCTTTAGTTTAATCATTGTTACCTCCTTATAGTCATATATTAGGCATTAGGCTAGTTGATCTTTTGGTATTCCTAGTACTTGTTTGGGATGGACAATCGCTTGATACAAACCTTCAGGTGACAGCTGTATCGATTGAACCCCAATTAAAACATGAGAAGTACAATATAGCTGGTTCTGAAAACGGACTCTCACTTCATCTGGTTTAATTGCCGATATATACGGCGAGGACTGTCCCACCGCACGAAACGGAATAATACGAAGGCGCTCTTGAAGCCAGTGCCGCGTGATATCTGACGTTCCATTTGTGTCTAGATGTGTAATCGTTCTGACCACTTCTTGTCCAAAAGCCTCTTCTAAGATACCTGCTTCCATAATCATTACGGGGACCCGTGTAATCGGATCTTTAAGTTGGTTTCCACTATCAACAAGGCCATTCATCTTAAAGCAATGTTCACCAAGAATAATTTCTACTTCAGCAAGTTGTTGCATGTTAAATACTTTTGTTTCAATTGTCTCAAATCGATGCTTTGAGAAATACCAGACTAGTGGGAAACCTACGATAATTAACATCCAACTAATTGGGCTGCCAATTGATGCATTCATTTGAAAGCCACTCGAGACAAATGCTACTTCTGTCTGCCAAAAGAAGTGAATCGCAAACAAGGCTCCTCCCGTCATAAAAGTAACAAAATAAAACATAGCCAAACCTTGAATGAAGAAGGTCCATCTTTTGTACCCAAAAGCAATAAGCACAATAAAACCTGAATAGACAAGCTTTGTTACAGGATGATAGAACAATCCTGCAAATGGTGTAAACATAAAAAAGACAATCATTGAAGCAAATAATGCACCTAAAGCAAATCGCAGCTTTGAATGCTGACGTTTTAACACTAAGGCTGTTAATAGAAGTAATAAATAGTCAATCAGATAGTTTAGTACCCAAATTACATCTAAATATAGGGTCATGGGGATCAAACTCCTTCTGAATGACTCCCAGTATATCCTGGTGGGCTTTGGAAGTCTGTCAGTTTCTGGCGCGAAAATGGTTGTTATTTTAGGAGGTTTTATAGGATTATGTCACGCGGAAAATAACTGAGGAAATGATACACGATTAGACAGAATAAATACTGGGACAGACTTATACGGATAATCGATAAGGACGATCACCTTTAACAGAAACGTTCGTCGTTTGAATTTACATAGAAGTGAATGGGAACCCGTAGTCAAGCCGCTACCGGGATGGGGGCAAGTCTCGCTGGACGGACGGTGAACTAAACCGACTACGCCGTTTCATTTCAACCCTGCCCGTAAGTCCCACAGGAGCATTCCTGTGGGATTTCTTTTCGTCCTATTTACACAAAAAAAGCCCTCCGTTAAGATGCAATTGTACCCAAACAACACATCGAGGAGGACTTACTATGAATCATACGCGCAATGATCGATTAGATCAAGTTCAAGAGGATACATTGGTGATTGGCATTGATATCGCCAAATTCAAGCACTACGCATGTGCTGTGAATGATCGCAGCCGTGAACTTAGTGATGCCTTTCCGTTTCATCAATCAAGAAATGGGTTTCACCACCTCTATGACGAGCTTGAACAACTAAAGAAGGCTCATCAAAAAACAAACATCCTCATTGGCTTTGAACCAACCGGTCATTACTGGATGAATCTTGCGCAATTTTTAAACCATCATGGCATTCCTTTTGTCTTGGTAAGCCCGCTGCACGTCAATCGAGCCAAAGAGTTTGATGATAACCTACAAACGAAGAATGACCGTAAAGACGCTCGTGTGATTGCGAAAATGGTCACTCAGGGATATTTTAGCTATCCGCGTTTCTTGACGGGCGTAGATGCAGAACTGCGTAATGGCGCAACCCTTCGAGACCGGTTAAAAAAAGATAGGGCGCGTGTGACCAACCAGATCATCCGTTGGATGGATCGGTATTTCCCAGAATTACATGGAGCCTTTAAAGCCATGGGGAAAACCCTTGTCTGCATCTTAAAGTACCGTCCCTTACCTGAGGAGTGGCATGATCTTGAGGTAGAGTCTTTTCTATCCGAGATCAAAGAAAAAGAAGCGATCAGGAACCCCTCTAGAAAGAGATTGCACAACGTTCAAGTATTAGCGTCTCAATCCATTGGGTTAACCGAAGGGAACGAGTTTGCGAGACAAGATATTCGTTCGCTCATTGAGCAATATGAACGAACTTGTGCGGAGTTAGAAGAAACGAAAGAGACGATGCGAGAGCTCGCTCGACAAGTAGACGCCTATGAGAGTTTAATCTCTATCCCTGGTATTAGTGAAGAGACCGTTTGTGAATTACTCGCTGAAACGGGACCACTCACCAACTACAGTCATCCACGCCAACTGACAAAATTAGCGGGATTGACGCTACGTGAGAATTCTTCCGGCCAACATCAAGGACGAAAGAGGCTCTCTAAACGAGGAAGACGCCGCTTGCGTTCTCTGCTCTTTCGAGCGGTTCTCCCGCTCATCCGGAATAACCAAGCTTTCTTAGATCTCTATACGTACTACATTTCAAGAAGTCAAAATCCGCTTCAAAAGAAGGAAGCCTTGGTGGTTCTCTGTAGTAAGCTATTGAAGATCTTTTGGGGGTTAAGCCATCACCAGATGGCGTTTGATGCTGAAAAGATGAGGAGTGATAGCCCTCCTCTTCAAAAAGCACGATCCTCGCTCGCTTCATAAGGAAGCCTAAAGGAATATGAAAAATGGTGACTTGGAGAATCGGTAATAAAGACGACTTTTGACCTCGAGTCCATACAGGAGCATAAATCCGACTCTGCCTTATGAAGAGACCCAACGAAGGAATGTGAGCGCACGACGCTAAGAGACATGGGAGGGTATGTCCACATAAGTTGAGCAGAGCTCATTGAAGCACCCATATCGTTATAATTGGATGAGATTCCCTACATCTATTAGCGTAGCGTACGCTCATATTCCTTTAATAAACATTATTGGAATGAATAACTTAGCGTAATCATAAAAAATATTTTTTAACCTGTTAATATAGCCTTTAAAACACTGATACATTAGGTTTTTCGGAGGGAGTCGGCCTCTCCCATCCCGTCCGCTGTTTTGGAGCGTTACAATTTCGATTTACTTTCGCTAATTTAGTGTTTATTAGAACAAAATAGAAAGTAGTGAAAAACCTCAAATGGAATTAAACTTAGATAAACTAGACATACGATTTAAATCAATTGTATATCTTCGTAAGCTGTAATTTACTTAATCCTGCTTACTAATCAGTTTAAATCCGCGTAGGGCATTGACGTAGCCTGCTTGTGGGATAAGTCCGGTGCGGCGGCCTTACCTTCTTAAAAGACAAAAAAACCGAACCATTATGTGAGTTAAACAACATAATGGTTCGGTTAATGTAATAGCTGAAAAACTTCTTTTCCAACTACTATTTTTTGCGTGTATTAGTTTGAACGGTTACGACGGTTACGTAAAAACGTCGGGATATCTAACGTGTCTGATTGCTCAGCCGCCGGTGCTTCCTGTTGTTGCTGTGGACGCTGATATCTTTGTTCGTTTTGTTTTGCAGGTTCTTCTTTTTGGTTCAAGCTTTTATTTGGACGTGATGGATTCGGTTTTGAAGCATTTTCGTTTTCTTCAAAACCAGTTGCAATAATCGTAATCACAATCTCGTCTTTTAAGTTCTCATTAATGACAGAACCAAAAATCATATTTACTTCCGCATCTGAAGCGGCAGAAACGATTTCAGCAGCTTCATGAACTTCATAAAGGCTTAAGTTATTTCCACCTGTGATATTCATTAACACACCTTGTGCTCCATCAACAGACGTTTCAAGCAATGGTGAAGAAATGGCTTTTTTAGCCGCTTCTGTCGCGCGGTTTTCACCAGTTGCGATCCCAATTCCCATTAAAGCAGAACCTTTATCACTCATAATTGTTTTTACATCGGCAAAGTCTAAGTTGATTAATCCAGGTGTTGCAATAAGATCTGAGATACCTTGTACACCTTGACGAAGTACATTATCCGCTTCACGGAATGCTTCAAGCATTGGTGTATTTTTATCAACCATCTCAAGTAGACGATCATTTGGAATAACAATTAGTGTATCAACTTTTTCTTTTAAAGCTGCAATTCCATTAGCCGCTTGATTTTGGCGTTTACGACCTTCAAATGTAAAAGGACGAGTTACAACTCCTACTGTTAAAGCCCCAATCTCCTTAGCGACTTCAGCAATAACCGGAGCAGCACCAGTACCAGTACCGCCACCCATTCCAAGCTGTAATAAAGACCATATCCGCACCTTGAAGAACTTCTTCAATTTGCTCGCGGCTTTCTTCCGCCGCTTTTTTACCGATATCCGGGTTTGCGCCAGCACCAAGTCCACGTGTTAATTTACCACCTAGCTGATACTTTGATTCTGCCTTGGATAAGTGTAGTGCTTGAGCATCAGTATTGACTGCAATAAACTCTACACCTTGTAATCCATTCTCGATCATGCGGTTAACGGCATTACTACCGCCACCACCAACACCTATTACCTTAATCTGTGCCAGTTGTTCCATATCCGTTTCGAACTCCAACATGTTTAAATCCCCCTAATCGCCTGTCTGCCTGCTCGTTATTGTTATTCAAAAAATGATTTGAATAGATTTTTCATTTTTGATTTTTTGTTTTGACTTTTTTCTTCGTATTCTTGTTCGTCTGGTTCATGAGTTTGTTGATTACGACCTTGTCTTGAGACCTCTTCTTGATCCGTAACCGATGCTGCAATTTCACGACCTTGTAGCTTAACGTTTCTACTTGCAAACTGAATCAAACCTACACTAGTTGTAAAGCGTGGTTCTCTCACCCCGATATAGTCAGGAATCGCAATACGTACATTTCCTCTAAGCAGGTCTTTTGCTAATTCTAACACACCTGGTAGCATCACAGTACCACCAGTTAAGACAAAACCACCAGGGAAATCACGGAAGCCTAATCGAACAAGTTCTTTAAATAACAACTCAAAAATTTCTTCCATTCGCGGTTCAATAATTTGAGCTAACTCAAATTGAGTCATATTTTGTTTATCATTAGAACCAATGGTGGTAAAACTAAATGTTTCTTCCTCGTTTGCTTCATCTACAAATGCCATACCATGTTTTTTCTTGATACGTTCTGCATCCTCAGTTGAAACTCTTAATCCTACTGCAATATCGTTTGTGATATGATCACCGCCTATTGGTAAAACAGAAACGGCTTGAAGGGCTCCTTGTTCAAAAACGGAAACAGTAGATGAGCCGCCACCAATATCAATGATACAAACACCTAGACTTTTTTCGTCTTTTGAGACGGCAATAGAACCAGAAGCTAGGGACTGCAAGCAAATGTCGGCAATGTCCAGCCCTGCACGCTCCACACAACGAAGTAAATTATGTAAGACAGTTTTTGAACCAGTAATAATGGTTCCTTCCATTTCTAAACGAACACCAATCATTCCTCTTGGATCCGTTATCTCATCTAAGCCATCAACAATAAATTGTTTAGGGATGACATCAATAATTTCTCGCTCTGGAGGTATGGAGACAACCTGCGCTGCATCTATTACTCTCCCTATATCTTCGGTGCCAATCTCTCTATCAGGACTGGAAACCGCTACAACCCCATGACAAGGCTGCAGTTGTACATGATTACCATTTATTCCTACAACTACTTGCTTAATAGATAAGCCAACCATTCTTTCAGCTTGGTCCACAGCTCGTTGAATGGATTGAACGGTTTCGTCAATATCAACAATGGCCCCTTTTTTGATTCCCTCTGATTCCGCAGTTCCTACACCAAGTACATTAATGGCTTTGTTTGTCACTTCTCCAATGATAACTCGCACATTAGATGTACCGATGTCTAAACTGACATATGTTTCTGTGGTGTTCATTTTTGCGGCACCTCCTTATCATTTAATCGCAAGCTAGTTTCATATAGAATGAGAAGGTTATTGCCAGTTTATCAATATAAATTCTCTAAACAGTTCATGTAAACCATTAAGGTGAATAAGTATTACATTCAACAAATAATAGGCTATTTCCTGTTTATTAACTTTATTTTATTGATACCCAAACCTCAAATCCCATTTGCGCCTTTTTTTAAAATGTTAAACAACTCATTTTTATAAAAAGTAACTATTTCTTCAAGTGCAATCATGTATTCTATTTTACTATCGGTTACTTAGTACAAGTCTACACCAAGTTTCATTCCTAGAAAAGCTAAACCTACCGTCAATTCACGGAAATCTTCATATTATCTAAAAAATAAAAGAAACATCTATCATAGGCATAGCGTGTGAACACTCGTGTGAAGCAGTTTTAATTTTTTTTGTACGGTTTAAAGACGAAATGATCTACGATTCCGCTTTTTAAAAATCCTTCTGAATGCCTATGAAACTCACTCTATTCAGGGGAGCTTGTTCCTAATCTAACCTCGTTGCTAAGCGGCTTATTCTGACCTTTGTCATGGGTAGTCCATCCCCTATTCCTCAATCTCTTCTTCCTCCTGATAGTTAAGATCTTCAAAATAAGGACTCATCTTCATGTGAAGAATTCCATGTTTTGATCGGTCCACCTCTTTTGCAACGGAAGGATACGGTGTCATCCACTCTGAAAAATTGTTAACAGAGGTTTGAACGATTAATCCATCATTCATATATAACCTTAATGCTAATGGGTCTTCTTCTGTAGGAATGAACAATATTTCTGAGATTCGTTCCTTAATCTGATCGGATATTTCACCAAGCTCTGCAGCAAGCCTTTCTAATTTCACCATCTCTTCTTCAGCAATAATAACTGGTGCATCAGAGGGGATGTCGCCTTCAGGAAGCGCATCAAGAATGGCACCACTTTCAAGCATTGGATAATAGCCGTCCTGTTGTTTTACATAACCCACTCTTGGGTATTCGGTAATTTGGATTTCTACCTTATTAGGAAGTTTTCTCGATAGTTCAGCTGACGCCACTTCTTTGAGTTCTTCCATCTGTGTCACACTTAACTCTTTATGTAAGTTCCAAATACTATCTCCTATTGATAGTTCACTTGCTTCAATAATTTCTTCTTCATCAGCCACTACATTTCCATTTACTTGAATCTCTTTAATGTTACTAAGCGGTGATTGGAAATAAATCATTAGTACTAACAAAACAAAGAAGATACCCAAAAAAAACAGAAGTCTACGATTTGCACGCTGTTTCCGTTGTTCCTTTAATGAAGGGATGCGATCATTAACTGAAATTACTTTTTTATCACTCATTTTTACTCCCTTCTCCTCACTTAGATCAACTGTTTTTGGGTATACCCTAAATCATAATTATGGAGTTTCTTGTTTTCCAAACAGCTCTACCTCGGTTTCCATACGAATTTTTCTTTTCTCATATATAACGGTTTGAACGTGTTGAATCAAATCCAACACATCTTGAGCTTTTGCAGAATCCACATTTACAATAAAATTAGCATGAATATCAGAAATTTGAGCCCCTCCAATTTGATGACCCTTTAACCCTGCTTCTTCAATTAAATTTCAGCATAGTTCGGTAACGGGTTGCGGAACACACTTCCACATGTAGGATATGAGTAGGGCTGAGATTTTTTTCGGTACGCTTTATTTTCTTGCATTCTCGAAACAATTTCAGCACGGTCTCCTTTTTTCAACTTAAAAACAGCCTCGATACAAATAGCTAATTCACGTTGAAGTGTTGATGTTCGATAAGAAAATGCCATCTCTTCATGAGAGAGCCATTCTAATCGTCCATCTTCAAAAAGAATCAGAGCTTTCACAAAAATAGCTGCGATATCCGAACCATGTGCACCAGCATTCATAAACACAGCCCCACCAACAGAACCAGGAATCCCACCTGCAAACTCAAGTCCTGAAAGACCTTGTCTACTAATTAAAGTAGCTAATTTCACCAGAGGGTAACCTGCTCCCACTGTAACAAGTTCGTCATCTACAGCAAGAGCATCCATACCTTTTCCAAGTTTAATTGTAATGCCTTCTAAACCTTCATCAGAAACAAGTATATTCGAGCCTCTTCCAATCGCTCTCCACGGGATCTGTTTCTCCCGAATGAAGCTCATTGTCTTTATCAAGCCTTCTCTACTACTCGGCTCTACTAGTAGATCAGCTGGACCGCCAATTTTCCATGTTGTATGTTTTGATAAACGCTCATCTATTTTCACACTACCTACTTGTTCTTTTTCAAGCCAATCTCTAACATCCCTCATAGTTTCCCTCACTTTTCATCCTAAATTAATGTGAGTCGGAACTGAACATGGCGTACAGTTCTTCTATAATATCGGTTATGTATAACTTTAGTATAAGCATAAGCAAGCTTACCCAATTATCCTTCTACCCTTTATTTTAGCACGAACCCTACTTGCTTGACACTCGAAACCTGTGTGAGATCTTGTGATAAATTGGGCTTTTATGCAGAATCTCGTCAGACTTACCTAAAAAAGAGGTTTAGGTGTAAATAAAATGATGTAAAAGGCTATTGTAGCAAGGCGGCGGAAGGTCTATGGCGGAGTGTGAAGAGCGAAGGACAATACCTAGAAACACCTGATCGTAACCAAGATAGATTGCAGATCCATCAAGAAGTCCGCTCTGTTAGCATGAGAAACGGAGGAAACATCAAAAGGCATGAAGCTTTTACTAAGCACGTGGACCTTACACCAAGAAAAACATCAGCGGAACCAAGAACCTCTCTTCATTAGCAAGAGAAAAGGAAACTTTGGCAAGAACCTCATGCAACACTCGGTCAAGTCCTAATTTATGTGTAAAATACCTCGTCACTATTTTCAAGTCTTGATCTTAATGAATAATTTGTTTTCATTATCGGTTTAGGATAGAGGAGCCGTCGGCTCCTCTATTTCATATTACGTTTCAGGCAAATACTTTCTCTTACACAACTTCAATTCGTCGTAATCCTTCAGAACCGCTCCAATCAAACGGAACGCGGATTGTTGATTAGGGAAAATACGTATGACCCCTTCTCGACGGCGGACTTCTGAATTCAACCGCTCTAGGTTGTTTGTGCTTCGCAATAACGGATGATACGATTTCTGCTCGCTCATATATTGAATGGCATCTTCAAGTCCTTCTTCAAGTTTATTTAACGCGTTCTCATACTTCTTCTGTCCTTCGTAATTGGATGCGATCTCTTGATAAAGGGCTCGTGCTTCTTTTTGAGTTTGGCGAGTAAAGATATCTTTAATCAATGAGCGAAACGTTTCTGTTTCTTTTTTTGGAAGGGCGCTAAAGATATTTCGTTTAAAATGAACGGTGCACCGCTGCCAACTTGAGCCTGTAAATGCTTCGTGGATCGCTGCTTTTAAGCCTTTGTGGGCATCTGATATCACGAGTTTTGGAGATAAAAGCCCACGCGATTGAAGACTTTCGAAGAAAGATTCCCATCCAAGCTTTCGTTTCATCATGTGTAATATGAAAACCAATGATTTCTCTTTTGTGATCTTCATTCACGCCCACAGCGATGTAGACTGCTTTGGACACGACTTTTTGGTACTCGCGTACCTTAATATAAAGCGCATCAGTATAGATATAAGGATATTCTTTTCCAACTAAAGATCGACTCGACCACTCTTTGACGAAAGGATCTAACCTTTCTGTTAGACTTGATACAAAGGATTTAGACACATTTTCTCCGCACAGTTTCACGACCGCTTGAGTCACTTTGCGTGTTGAAACCCCTTGGACAACCATTTCAACCATCGTTGCTATCAGTGCTTGATCTGTTCGTTGATAGCGCTCAAAAAGAGACGGAGAGAACTTTCCATTACGCGAACGAGGCACCTTAAGAGTGATCTTCCCAATTGAAAGCATATAATCTCTCTCATAGTACCCATTACGATAATCAACCCGATCTCCAGTGCGTTCATAAGAGCTTGGATTTCAGATACTCATCGCGCTCCTGTTCCATCATTTGATTGAGAATCAGAATAATCGAAGATTTAATCGTCGCATTTAAATTTGAGCCTATTAATTCCTCTTTAATTACATCCATATCTACGTTAAAATTAAATTGGGTCATGTCCCATTCCTCCTGTTGATGATTTTCTTGGCGAAAATAGTGTATCACGAGGATGGGCCATTGGCCTTTTTTTTATTTTTACTTTTACACAATTATATGGACTCTACTCAACACTCCAAGAGCACTCAACAAATACGAAGACCTTGCTCATCACAACAAGACCTTGCTCTCCACACCAAGAACCTTCTTCCAATACCAAGTCCTCACTCGCCATTGCAAGAGAGAAAACGCAAACGACGAACGAACCTAATTCATCGGTCCATTCGTCTTTTTGCTTGTCTGTATGTCTTTCCGAGTTCCACCAACTCACCACCTGGCATGTCTACTTATATTTAAGAGAATACCAATAGAAACAAGCATTAATGTAAGGGATGAGCCGCCGTAACTTAATAGCGGTAAGGTGATTCCAGTTACTGGCATTAATCCTGATACAACACCGATATTAATCATAACTTGAATGGCAATCATCGTGACGATACCCGCAGCCAGTAAGCTTCCATATAAATCAGGTGCTGCCAATGCGGCACGCACTCCTCTCCAGAGAAGAATGCCAAATAAGGTTAAAATCAAACAGCCACCGATAAATCCAAGCTCTTCACTTAAAATTGCAAAAATAAAATCAGTTTGTGGTTCGGGTAAATAAAAATATTTTTGCCGGCTATCTCCAAAACCTAACCCCATTAAGCCACCAGGTCCGATTGCGTAGAGGGATTGAATAATTTGAAACCCACTACCTAATGGATCACTCCACGGATCGAGAAAAGACGTGATACGTTGAATGCGGTAAGGTGCAGAAGCGATTAATCCGACAAAACCAAGAAGACCTACAACTCCAAGCCAAAGAAAATGGCTAACTCTTGCGCCTGAAACAAAAATCATCACAACACAGGTTCCAACCATTACTGCTCCTGTGCCTAGGTCTGGTTGGAGCATAATGAGGGCAAAACCACTCATAACGAGTGCTAAGTTTGGAAGCAATCCTTTTTTAAAGGATACAATTCTCTTTTGATTTTCAGATAAATACCTGGCCAAAAAGATTGCCATTCCCATTTTCATAAATTCTGAGGGTTGTATGGAGAATGCTCCAACTCCAAGCCAGCTTCTAGCTCCCCCGCGAACCAGACCTACTCCTGGTACAAGAACTAAGAGTAACAGCAAAAAACACACAATGAGTATAAGTTTTGCATACGTTCGCCATGTCCAATACTCTACTTTCATAATAAAAATCATTAGCGTTACACCAACACCTGCAAAAAACAGTTGTCTTTTTAAAAAGAAAAAGGAATCTTCAAACCGATACTCCGCCCACGCAGCACTAGCACTATAAACCATGATTACTCCTATTGATAAGAGTGTTAGTGTGGTAAGCAACAAGATATAATCTGGAGCGGACTTTGATTTTTGCATTAGGACACCTCGATTGCTCACTTAAGTCTTTGCCTAATACAACATATGCTTGGACATGATAAAACATGTCCATTGTGCAAGTAACCCAACTAACTTATCCTGCAGTTATCGAGTTACATAGCTCTGGCCACACTCCAGGTATGGGGGGGCACGCTTTCCGTGGGCGGGCGTTGAACTAAACTGGCTACGCCAGTGTATTTCAACTCTGCCCTTTACTCCCACAGGAGCATTCCTGTGGGATTTCTTTTCGTCCTATTTACACAAAAAAAGCCCTCCGTTAAGATGCAATTGTACCCAAACAACACATCGAGGAGGACTTACTATGAATCATACGCGCAATGATCGATTAGATCAAGTTCAAGAGGATACATTGGTGATTGGCATTGATATCGCCAAATTCAAGCACTACGCATGTGCTGTGAATGATCGCAGCCGTGAACTTAGTGATGCCTTTCCGTTTCATCAATCAAGAAATGGGTTTCACCACCTCTATGACGAGCTTGAACAACTAAAGAAGGCTCATCAAAAAACAAACATCCTCATTGGCTTTGAACCAACCGGTCATTACTGGATGAATCTTGCGCAATTTTTAAACCATCATGGCATTCCTTTTGTCTTGGTAAGCCCGCTGCACGTCAATCGAGCCAAAGAGTTTGATGATAACCTACAAACGAAGAATGACCGTAAAGACGCTCGTGTGATTGCGAAAATGGTCACTCAGGGATATTTTAGCTATCCGCGTTTCTTGACGGGCGTAGATGCAGAACTGCGTAATGGCGCAACCCTTCGAGACCGGTTAAAAAAAGATAGGGCGCGTGTGACCAACCAGATCATCCGTTGGATGGATCGGTATTTCCCAGAATTACATGGAGCCTTTAAAGCCATGGGGAAAACCCTTGTCTGCATCTTAAAGTACCGTCCCTTACCTGAGGAGTGGCATGATCTTGAGGTAGAGTCTTTTCTATCCGAGATCAAAGAAAAAGAAGCGATCAGGAACCCCTCTAGAAAGAGATTGCACAACGTTCAAGTATTAGCGTCTCAATCCATTGGGTTAACCGAAGGGAACGAGTTTGCGAGACAAGATATTCGTTCGCTCATTGAGCAATATGAACGAACTTGTGCGGAGTTAGAAGAAACGAAAGAGACGATGCGAGAGCTCGCTCGACAAGTAGACGCCTATGAGAGTTTAATCTCTATCCCTGGTATTAGTGAAGAGACCGTTTGTGAATTACTCGCTGAAACGGGACCACTCACCAACTACAGTCATCCACGCCAACTGACAAAATTAGCGGGATTGACGCTACGTGAGAATTCTTCCGGCCAACATCAAGGACGAAAGAGGCTCTCTAAACGAGGAAGACGCCGCTTGCGTTCTCTGCTCTTTCGAGCGGTTCTCCCGCTCATCCGGAATAACCAAGCTTTCTTAGATCTCTATACGTACTACATTTCAAGAAGTCAAAATCCGCTTCAAAAGAAGGAAGCCTTGGTGGTTCTCTGTAGTAAGCTATTGAAGATCTTTTGGGGGTTAAGCCATCACCAGATGGCGTTTGATGCTGAAAAGATGAGGAGTGATAGCCCTCCTCTTCAAAAAGCACGATCCTCGCTCGCTTCATAAGGAAGCCTAAAGGAATATGAAAAATGGTGACTTGGAGAATCGGTAATAAAGACGACTTTTGACCTCGAGTCCATACAGGAGCATAAATCCGACTCTGCCTTATGAAGAGACCCAACGAAGGAATGTGAGCGCACGACGCTAAGAGACATGGGAGGGTATGTCCACATAAGTTGAGCAGAGCTCATTGAAGCACCCATATCGTTATAATTGGATGAGATTCCCTACATCTATTAGCGTAGCGTACGCTCATATTCCTTTAATAAACATTATTGGAATGAATAACTTAGCGTAATCATAAAAAATATTTTTTAACCTGTTAATATAGCCTTTAAAACACTGATACATTAGGTTTTTCGGAGGGAGTCGGCCCTCCCATACCTTCCGCTTAGTTAAGTGGAGACATAAAGTGAAATTTAAGTTCATGACTATTCATTTTTATAGAAGTATGAATAGACGGTCTACTCTCACTTATACAGCAACTTAAACAAAGTCACTTACAAATCCAAAAAAACTCAAAATGCCTCTGAGGAAATGTAACCTCAGAGGCATTCTTTAAGCTGTGATTTATTGACTTACAAATCGTTAATCGCTTTGATAAAGGCTTGGCCTCTTTCTTCAAAGGTCTTAAATTGATCCCAGCTTGCACAGGCTGGGGATAGCAGGATGACGTCTCCTGCTTCTGATTCTTCGTAAGCAGCTGTAACGGCTTCCTCGATTTTGTTTACAACTTGCACAGATTGAATGTTAATGGACCGTGCTGTTTCTGCGATTTTGTCTTTTGTTTCTCCATACGTAATGACTGACTTCACACCACGTAATGATGGAATTAATGATTCAAATGAATTGCCTCGATCTAATCCGCCAGCGAGTAAAATCACTGGCTTGTCAAAAGCTTCTAATGCTTTTGATGTTGCGAGGATATTGGTTGCCTTTGAGTCATTATAAAACAATCTCTCATTTTGATTTTTTACAAACTGTAAGCGATGCTCTACACCACCAAATGTTTTTAGAACATGTTGAATTTGTGTGAGCGATGCTCCAGCAAGTATGGTTGCTCCAACAGCCGCCAGGATATTTTCAATATTATGTTTACCTGGAAGCATAATATCTTTCACTGCGATCATTGGTTTCGTTCGATAACGGATATATCCGTCTGCTACATCTAAGCCATTTGGTACCAACTGACTTGTTGAAAATCCAATCTTTGTCGCAGAGCTTGATTGTGCGATCTCATTAATGATTTCATCAGACACATTATAAACAAGAAAATCAGATTCTTGTTGTTGCGCTTGAATTCGGGCTTTTGCATTAATATAGTGTTGCTTTGTCCCGTGATAATCAAGGTGAGCGTCAAATAGATTAAGTAAAACTGAAATTTTTGGACGGAATTTGTCTGTACCCATTAGCTGGAAACTTGATAATTCCATCACAATGATATCATCGTTTGTCGCTTGCTCGGCAACTTCACAAGCAACAATGCCAATATTACCGGCAACTAGGGGTGACCTACCACTATTATAAAGCATCTCGGTTATTAGCGTAGTTGTTGTTGTTTTTCCGTTAGAGCCTGTGATAGCAATGATATCAGCTTCACTTATTTGGTAAGCAAGCTCGATTTCAGTTTGAATAGGAATGTTCTTTTTTTCTGCTTCCACAAGTAATACATTGGAATAAGGAATTCCTGGATTTTTAATAATTAAGTCGACTTGCTTATCTAATAGTGACAGTGGATGTGAACCGCAAATCACTTCAATACCTTGTTCGATTAACTCCTGCGCCTGCGGATTATCTTCTAATGATTTTCCATCATTAACGGTAACGTTTGCTCCTAATTGATGCAATAATCTAGCTGCTGCGTAGCCACTTTTTGCTAAACCTAGCACGAGCACATGTTGATTTTGATATTGTTCTGCTTGCTTCATTTATAACCACACTCCTGTATAGATTGCGGCAATAGCAAACACCATTCCTACAAGCCAAAACGTCACAACCACACGCCATTCTGACCAACCAGAAAGTTCATAGTGGTGATGTAGTGGACTCATCTTA
Organism: Alkalicoccobacillus plakortidis; assembly: GCF_023703085.1. Taxonomy (NCBI): domain Bacteria; kingdom Bacillati; phylum Bacillota; class Bacilli; order Caryophanales; family Bacillaceae; genus Shouchella; species Shouchella oshimensis. The sequence goes on from NZ_JAMQJY010000001.1 coordinate 820,738, forward strand.
AATACTCGTTTGCCTCTTGTTTTAAATGAAATCACCTGAATAATAACAGATAATGTCTCTATTACAAAAACGCCACCGACTAAAATGAGCATTAGTTCCATTTTGCTTAAGATTGCAATACCTGTAATCGCTCCACCAAGAGCCAATGAACCAGTATCCCCCATAAAAACTTTTGCAGGGTGAGCATTAAAGACTAAAAAGCCAAGGACAGCTCCAACAACAGCAGCACTAAATAGTGAAACATCTAGAAAGCCTGCATTCCATGCAAGAATAGCAAACGCTCCAAAAGCAATAGCACCTGTCCCTGCCAGTAAGCCGTCTAAACCATCTGTTAAGTTAACCGCATTGGAAGCCCCAACAAGCATAACAATGATTAGTGGAAGGTATAGAAAGCCGATATCAACGGAAAAAGACGTTGCTGGAATAGCAATTTCTGTTGAAAAACCAATTTGAATAAGTCCTAGGTAAAAGATAACAGCAATAATTAGTTGTCCAACAAGCTTTTGTTTAGACGTTAGTCCTAAATTATGCTTCTTCACTACTTTGATATAATCATCGAGAAAACCTACTAAGCCGTATCCTACAGTTACAATAAGAAGTAGGATAATTTCCGGTGACAAATTATTTGTACTAATAGTGATTCCGAGGACCGTTGCAAAGATAGCTAAAACGACGATGATTCCACCCATTGTAGGCGTGCCGCTTTTTTTCTGATGTGATTCAGGGCCTTCCTCACGGATACTCTGGCCAAACTTTAGTCTTTTTAAAAATGGGATGAATAGCGGCGAAAACATAACCGCTACTCCAAATGAAATAATCAGCGTAAGAAGCAGAAGTTGTTCATTCATTTGTTCATCTCCCCCTTCCCGCTTTCGTCTAAGTCGTTTAAGATCTGTTCTAGTTTTAATCCTCTTGATGCTTTAAGAAGTACGGCTGTTTTTTTATCCAGTAATGGTTTTAGAAGCACGGCCGCTGCATGAACTGTATCTGCATGCAAGATTTGAAGATCTGTCGTCTCTTTTGATACAACATCAGATATCCATTTTCCTTTTTGACCAACAGTTAAAAGGTGGGTGATTGGAGCTTGAATCGAACGTGAAATCCGCTCATGTAATTCCTTTTCATTCTCCCCTAATTCATACATATCTCCAAGTACTGCAATATAGGTTGTAAATCCTTCTAGTTCTTTTAATGCTTCAATGGAAGCTTCCATTGAAGTAGGGCTTGCATTATAGGCGTCATTAATGATTAATTCTCCATGCATTCCCATCGAACGTTCAAGTCTCATACTACTAATCTCCACTTGTTTTAATCCATCTTGGATATGTTCAGATGAAACACCAAGTCCTGCTGCAAGGCTAGCTGCAAGGCTTGCATTTTTAACATTGTGTTTTCCCAGTAATGGAATGGAGAGATCTCCGATACTATCCAATGTAAAATGAAAACCTGCTGAGTCAGAACGGATTTGTTTAATTTGAATTCGGTTTGTCTCTGAAAAACCAACTGAACAAACGGTCTCATCTGAAAGAGCTGTTAGAAGAGGTTCATCTCCATCAATATAAAGAATACCGCCTGAGACTAACCCATCTCTAATTTCTGCTTTTGCTTTTGCAATGCCTGATCTTGAACCTAACTGCTCCATATGAGACTCACCTATATTGGTGATTAATGCAGCATCTGGTTCAGATAATGTGCTTAATAAGTGAATTTCACCATAGCCACTCATGCCCATTTCCAAAATTAAATACTGACAATCTTCCTGCATACCAAGAATGGTTAATGGCAACCCAATATGGTTATTATAATTCCCCTGTGTTTTATATGTTGTACCAGCAAAAGTTAGAATCGATGAAAGCATATCTTTCACCGTAGTTTTCCCGTTACTACCCGTTACAGCAATGACTTTAGGGTTCACATGATTTCGGTACTGTTTTGCCAAAAGCTGAAGAGCTTGTAAGGTATCTTCCACATAATATAGTTGAAAATCCTGAGGTATTGATTCAGGGACTGGAATATCCTCCTGCCAAAGGCTTGCTTTAGCACCTGCTTTGATGGCTTTGTCAATAAAGTGATGTCCATCAAATCGTTCACCACTAATTGGAATGTACAACGCATCCTGCTTAAGTGTTCGAGTGTCAATTGAAACACTTAGAAAGCTTGTTGGATTCGCATCGTTAACTCTTGTAGCTTTTGCAATTGTTTGTACTAGTTGATGAGAGATACTCATGTTAACCTTCCTCTGATCGCCTCTTCAGCGACTTCTTTATCATCAAAATGGTGCTTTACTCCGGCGATATCTTGATAGGTTTCATGTCCTTTACCAGCAATTAGAACAACATCACCTTCTTCGGCCTCTTCAATCGCACGGTAGATTGCCTGTTTTCGGTCAAGAATCGTTTCATAATTATCAGCCAAAAGGCCGCTTGTCATATCCTTTAAAATCAATTCAGGATCTTCTGACCTTGGATTATCTGATGTGAAAATAGCTCGATCAGCTTGTTTTACAGCAATCTCCGCCATAACTGGTCGTTTGCTTGCATCACGATCACCACCACAACCAACAACAACAGTTACCTGTCCATTCGTCAATTCAGATACTGTATCAAGCACGTTTTTTAAACTATCCGCTGTGTGAGCATAATCCACTATGACTGAGAAAGGTTGACCACATTGAACCGGTTCAAATCGCCCTGCAATGCCTTGCACTCGCTCAATACTTTCCTTAACTTGTTCTAACTCTAAACCGGATGCAATAGCCGCGGCCACTGCTGCTAGAGCATTATACACACTAAACAAACCAACTAGTTTAAAGCTTACGGTTGTTTCTTCACCGAAGGCTTCCAAAACAAATGTTGTACCCTCTGGTGTAGATTTAATATCCTTCGCTCGAACATCAGCCGATTTACGGATACCGTATGTAACTATTTCAGCTGTCGTAAGCTGAGCAAGGCGTGGTCCAGATAAATCATCAATGTTAATGACGGCCTTTTTTCCTTCATAGGTATTACCAAGTTGAGAGAATAACAAACTCTTTGCAAATAAGTATTTTTCCATTGTTTCATGATAATCAAGATGATCAGGTGTTAGATTGGTGAAAACCGCGATGTCAAAATCACATCCCCTTACACGACCATGATGCAAGGCATGAGAAGAGACCTCCATAACAGCTGTATCCACACCAGCTTGATTCATGTTGTTAAACGTCTGTTGTAGAACCAATGATTCAGGTGTTGTATTTGCTGTATCAAAAAATTGATCATCAATTTTTGTGTACATCGTTCCAATTAACCCTGTTTTTTGATCTGCATCCCGAAGAATTTGATCAAGAATATGAGTTGTTGAGGTTTTTCCATTTGTACCGGTTACTCCGATTAATTGTAGTTTCTTTGTTGGTTCATCATAGAAATGACTAGCAATTCGCGCCATTGCCCGCTTTGCATCATCTACTAAAATTAATGGAACTGAGACGTCAAGAGACCGCTCAGCAATGATTGCGGCGGCTCCTTGTTCTATTGCTTTATCAGCAAAATCATGACCATCAACTGTGTATCCTTTTATACAAATAAAGAGTGATCCACTAGTCACATTTCTTGAATCCATCTCTACATGTTGTATTTGTATTTGTTTCTGCTCAGGCGTTAGTTCACTTGTCGTGCGCAGCGGCCGGAGCAGCTCTTCTAATATCATCATTGTTAAAACCCTCTCATTCACTGCGATAAGCTGTCATATTTTCAATCAAGCATTCTTGTATACCCACTCACGAAAACATACAAACTATATTTTAGTCGTTTGTTTCTGATTTGTCACCCATGTATATTCTGACTGTTGAGCCAGCTGCTACTTTACTCCCAGGTTCAGGAGATTGTGTGATCACAACTTCCCCTTCTCCAGCAGCGTCAAGCTTTAGCTCCATGTAGCCTTCATGGATCTCTCTTCTCGTGCGCCCAACCAAATCCGGGACTTCCATAATGGGTTCGTCGTTCCATGATACTTTTTTCTCAACTTGATCTGTTCTTTTTTCTACACCCATTGCAGCTAGACTATCACCAATGATATTTCCTACAATCGGTGCTGCAACAATGCCACCAAACTGTAAGGTGTCTTTTGGATTATCTACAGCTACATACACAACGATTTCTGGATCATCAGCTGGGGCAAATCCAATAAATGAGACAATATGATTATTTTCAAGATACTTCCCGTCTTTTGCTTTTTGAGCTGTACCTGTTTTACCACCGACCCGATACCCATCAACAAATGCCCCTTTTCCTGTTCCAAGGGCCACAACGGTTTCAAGCGCATCTCGTACTTTTTTTGATGTCTCTTCAGAAATAACTTGTCGTTTCATATAAGGTGATTGCTGTTTGACAACCGAGCCTGACTCGGGGTCAACCCATTCCTTCGCGATAAATGGTTTATACAGATAGCCGCCATTAACAGCTGCAGACACGGCCGTTACCTGCTGGAGCGGTGTCACTGCCACCCCTTGGCCAAACGCCGTTGTAGCTTGTTCAAGCGGACCAACACGATCTCGGTTAAATAAGATTCCTGTGCCTTCACCCTGTAAATCAATGCCGGTTTTAGAGCCAAACCCAAAATCCTCAATGTAATCAAATAAAAGGTCCTTACCTAGTCGTTCACCTAACGTGACAAAGCCGGGGTTACAGGAATTTTGTACAACTTCTAAAAACGTTTGTTGTCCATGCCCACCTTTTTTCCAACAGCGTAATCGATGTCCAGACACTTCAATATAACCTGGATCATAAAATTGATCATGCTCTAGGTCAACTTTTCCTTCTTCAAGAGCAGCGGCTAATGTAATGATTTTAAAAGTAGACCCTGGCTCATATTGCATCCAAACTGGTTTATTTTGATTATATATATCAGCTGATACTTCTTGAAAGTTCTCTGGATTATAATCTGGTCTACTGCTCATGGCAAGAATTTCACCTGTTTTAGGATTCATAGCAATCGCCATCGCCCCATCAGGATTATAGGTCGCCTCAGCAATATCAAGTTCTCTTTCCATAATCGTTTGTACACGGCTATCAACCGTTAACCTCATATCCAATCCGTTTACAGGTGCTTGATATTCATCAGCAAGATTAGGCATGCGACTGTTTTTTGCGGTCGAAAAAAAAGATACATGCCCCTGCTCACCTTTTAGCTCTTCGTCATAATACAATTCAAGCCCCGTTAGTCCTTGATTATCAATACCAGCAAAACCTAATACATGAGAGAGATAACTTCCATGTGGGTAGTGCCGCTTACTATCCTCTGCAATAAATACACCGGGTAATCGTAAACTTCTAATCTCACTTGCCTTTTCCTTGCTAATTTTTTGGCCTTCAGGTCGCAGCCATACTCTTGATTCAGATTTCGTTAACTGTTCAAGCGCACTGCTTTTGTCCATTTCAAGAATAGCCGCTAACTTCTCTGCACTTTGCTCAGGATCCTCAATTTGTCTCGGTACAACCAAAACAGAAGGTGCACTAACATTCGTGGCTAATACCTCATCATTTCGATCGCGAATTTCTCCCCTTTTGGGTTCAAACGGAATCACTCGACTCCACGAATCCATAGCTAGCTGAGTTAATTCTTCTCCTTTTACAAATTGAACATATCCAAGCCTACCAGCAATGATAAGAAAAACAGCCAGTCCAATTATTAAAATCGCAATGAGTCGTTTCCTCACTGTCGTTTGAGATACTCTCATGTTAACTCCCTCCGATTCTCTTGCTTTGAAACAAGCTTATGCTTGTATCAGCTTATGAATCAGAGACAGTTAAAAGAACTCATTCGATTAATTTGATACGTCTCGATCTGTTTCCACATCTAGATCAAGCTCTTCCTGTGACTCGTCCTCAGGATGATCTTCATCTGATTGCACATCTTCCTCACTGGAGAACTCTGCTTGAATTGAATCGCCTTCTTGCACTTGTTCACCTGCACTTGGAGCTTGATGATTCAAAAATCCATTTCCTTCTGAATCAAGCTTTACTCCTAAAACAGCAGCAACCTTTAAGACATCACGAGTTGACCATCCAGTCATATCTGGCATTTGATAAGGTCCCTCATCTGAATAGAGAACCACTTTTTCTCCCTCTAACAAACCAACGCCTGACTGAGGCTGCTGTGCACTTACGTTCTCTCCGTCTCCAAGAGTAATGACCTGCAAACCATTTGATTCTAAATCACTAACGGCCTGCTCAACCGACTCACCCTGTAAATCCTCCATCTTATATCCTGCCGCTGTTTCTTCTTTCACTTCTTCAACGGTTGGAGCAATGTTTAAATAATCTAAGCTACGTTGCATAATTGTATTAAAGATTAAGGCAACAGGTTCGCTACCAATTTCCAGATCATCCAGCTGTGGCCGCTCTACAGCAACATATACCATAACCTTAGGATCATCCTCTGGAGCCATACCCATAAATGAAAACAAGTTATTCCCATGACCAGTCATATATCCTGGTGCATCTTCATTTAATACTTGAGCCGTGCCTGTTTTTCCTGCGATATCAAATCCTGCAATTTGATATGCATTACCAGTCCCTTCTGGCTCACTGACAACTTCTCCTAATAATTTGCGAACTTCTGCCGCTGTCTCTTTAGAAATTGGCTGACCAACCTCAGTCGGTTCATTTTGCTCGATGACAGTTCCCGAATCATGATCCGTAATTCGATCAATAATATATGGCTTCATCATCTTTCCATCATTAGCAATCGCCGTTGCAGCTTGAACAATTTGAATCGGTGTTACTGCAGAACCTTGTCCAAAAGAGGTAGTTGCTGCATCAGATCGACCATTTTGCGCAATCTGGCTATCTGTCTCGTTAGGAAGGTCAATACCCGTTTTATCGTAAAAACCAAATTTATCCCAGTAATCATATAATTTATCTGGTCCGAGTTTCTCTAGTGCCAATATCATCATCGCCACGTTAGATGAACGCAGAAAACCCTCTCTAAAGGAGATCGTGCCCCAAGCCTCCTTTTTTATGATCACTAATTTCATATTCAGAGTCTACTTGATAGCTACCAGATTTATATTTTTCCTCTGAATTCCAGACACCTTCTTCAATTGCCGATGCCACTGTAAACATCTTCATCGTCGAACCAGGTTCAAAACGATCTGATACCGCATAATTTGTATAGTTTTCAACTGATTCATATTCATTTGGATTAAAGCTTGGACGATTACTCATGGCAAGAATCTGTCCTGTTTTAGGGTCTGCTACAATTGCCGTCATTTTTTTAGGTGAATATTCCTCGTCCACCTTTGACATCACTTGCTCTAAAGCCACCTGAATATTGGAGTCTAATGTCAAAAATACATCATCACCATCTTTTGCAGGTGTGATTGTATTATTTGGATTTGGTAGTGGAATGCCTTTATGGTCACTATCATATTGAATCGATCCGTTTTCAGGACTTAACAAGTCGTCTAAACTTCTCTCTAACCCCATTCTAGCAACGGCCATATCACGTTCGGTATAGCCTATGATATGAGACGCATACATTTGTTTAGGGTAATATCTGCGAGGTTGCTTCGTAAAATGAATGCCATCTAACTCAAGTTCCTTAATCTCAGTCATCTTCTCATAGGATAGATTCCTCGCCCCTGATCCCAGTTCAACCTGGAACTTATCCTGTTCCAACATACGCTTTAGCTCAGACGTTTCAAGATCAATTAATGGAGCTAACTTCTCAGCTGTCTCTTCCGGATCTCGCACGTGACTAACTTGATCTTCAGATAAAACAGCATATACGCTATAGGATTGTAATTCCTCAGCTACGGCGTCACCATTTTTATCATAAATCGTGCCTCTTTTTCCTTCAATGACTTGGCTTTTTTGCCATCTTTGTTCTGCTATGGCTGATAAATCTTGTCCTTTCACTTCTTTTGCAGCTTGTATATAAGCAATACGACCGCATAAGACAAGGAACAGAACAAGAAAACAAACCAATAACATTAATGCACGTTTGTTCGTGGCAGCTCTTTTGATATCCATGCTCTCTAACACTCCCTACAATTCAAGTGTAATAGAAAATATTCGAAAAAAAACTAGTTCAACGTATGAACTAGTTTTTGTTTACAACTTCTACGTTTTCTGCGTTAAGTTCAAACCCATTTTCTTTCGCGATACTAAACAACCGATCCGGGTCACTAGCCTCTACCACTTGCAAATTCAAGCCCTCATTAACCTGTGTTTGATTCGTAATCGTTGTTTGGATATCGTGGTTTTGTTTGTTTAAACTATAAATCGAAACGTAATTATGTACAACCAATCCTGCTAATACGAGAACGATACCCGCAAGACACAATGCAATTAATTTTTCTCCAAGCGTAATTCTGGCCCTCGAAGTGCGAATGACCTTTTGAGTTTGTGGTGCTGTATTAGGCTGATGATTCGGTTGAACTTGACGTGCCAGCATAGTTTGACCCCCTTAATTTTTCTTTTCAGCAATACGTAATTTGGCAGAACGAGAACGGTTATTCTCATCCAACTCTATTTCACTAGCGATAACAGGTTTACGTGTAACGATCTCCATCTTTGGTTCGAACCCTTCTGGAATGACAGGAAGACCACGAGGAAGATCTGGCATTTTTGACCATTCTTTTAACATCTGCTTACAAAGTCGATCTTCTAACGAGTGGAACGTAATGACACAAAGTCTTCCACCTACATTTAAAAGTTCGTATGAGTCTTGTAACGCTGTTTCAAAAGCACCTAACTCATCATTCACAGCAATCCGAATGGCTTGAAAAGTTCGTTTAGCAGGATGCCCGCCTTTTCTTCTAGCCGGAGCAGGAATTGCGTCTTTGATCACCTCAACCAGTTGACCTGTCGTTTCTAGCGGCTGAGTCTCTCTAAACGCTTCAATCTTTCGAGCTATTTGTTTGGCGAATTTTTCCTCTCCGTAGCGAGAAATAGTCGAAAATAGCTTTGCAAATGGCCACTCGTTAACCACATGATAGGCAGAAAGTTCAGCCTGTTGATTCATCCTCATATCTAAAGGTGCGTCTTGATGGTAACTAAATCCTCTCTCCGCTTCATCAAGTTGTGGAGAGGAGACACCTAGGTCAAACAAAATCCCATCTACTTTAGTTATATTTAATTGCTCTAGTTCTTCACGCAAATGTCTGAAGTTCGCTTGAATTAGCGTATAACGTCCTTCATATTTGCCTAATGTCTCATGCGCTGCATTAATTGCTGTCACATCTTGGTCAAATGCATACAAATGGCCGCCATCGGTTAATTGCTGAACAATTCTCTCGCTATGTCCAGCTCCACCTAATGTACAATCAACATACACACCATCAGGTTTAATATGTAAGCCTTGGACTGATTCTTCTTTTAATACTGTAAAATGATTAAACAACGGGTTCACCTACTCTTTTTTAGCGTGTGTCCTAAAGATCAAAGTCTGTTAGATTTTCAGAAATCTCAGCTAAAGACTCCTCAGATTCACCCACATAGTGTTCCCACATAGATTGACTCCATACTTCCACCCGATTTGATACACCAATGACCACACATTCCTTTTCAATATGAGCATACTGACGGAGTGGAGAGGCGAGGTTCACTCTGCCTTGCTTATCTAACTCACATTCTGATGCACCAGAGAAGAAGAAACGAGTAAATGCACGAGCATCTTTTTTCGTGAAAGGGAGGGTTTTAAGCTGTTCTTCAAGCTTTGTCCATTCTTCGTAAGGGTAAACAAACAAGCATTTATCTAGTCCACGGGTCACAACAAATGACTGGCCTAATCCCTCGCGAAATTTCGCTGGAATGATCATGCGGCCTTTTTCATCTACATTATGGCGATACTCCCCCATGAACATATGCTCGTCTCTCTCCCCACTTACTAACAATAACTTACCACAACCCCCCACTTTTCACCACTACCTTTTCGTAACTTTCTCCACAAAACAAAAAAAATCCTGCCTAGGGCAGAATTTTTTTCGTTTTTATTTAAATATTGTTCAAAACTCATTAGAGAAAGAGTAGCTTAGGGACACCGTTCAAAGCCAATGGCTGTTGAAATATTTGTTTTAACCCACTTTGTCCCACAATGTTTAATAAAATGATGGGATGTAAGATTCGCTCTTGTGGTGAGCCTAATGGTTTCATCCAAAATACCGCATGATCAAATTGACTAATCGTTGTTTTGTGGGTGTCAAGAATATGACGATTCATGCGAGACTCTAAAAATTGAATCTGTTTCATAATTAAGGCCACATTCTTTTCACTCATGGAATAAAGTGTTGGATCCATTTTCTCTGCAAGCTGACGCAAAGGCTGATGAATATGATCAACATTTTCTTTAACTTGACTTACAACTTCGTCAATTGGAAAAGAATGCTGCTCTTTAATCCAGTTTTGTTTCAATCGTTCGCTGTCTCCCTCAAGAAATGATTGATAGGATATTCCAGTTTCTTCAACCCACTTTTTCACAGACCTCGGAATAATTGTTACTTGAAGTCTTGGTATCAAAGGTGGCATATTCCAACCAAATTGATTAAAAGCAGGTTTTAATGTTCCCCAGTATGCAAGTTCACCCGGACCAGGAATAAAAGCTAAAACAGGAAGCACCCATTCTTGCATTAAAGGTCTACTAACAACATTATTACTAAAACGCTCTGGTTGTTCTTCTACCAATGAAAGCAGCTCCTGCTTTGAAAACGATACTTCTTGGTTGCGGCTTGTAAATAAACCGTCCTCGTAATCAAGTCGCACACGTTTCTGATCAACCGTTATAAACAGATGTGCATTTTCTTCCTCTGTTAAGATTGGCGCATTATAACCTAACTCAACTAGCTGAGTTACACCCTTTTGTTGATTTGCTTGTAGCTCCTCAACATGTAAGATCATCTCTTTGAAAAAATCCGTTTCCAATCGACGCAATTCAGGATGGTTTGCATCAACAAAAATCAACCCTTCTTGTAAAAACAGCTCGTTCATTAATTGAATAAAAAAGTCTGTATACGTTTGACAGGCACTTGCTGTTTGTCTGATTTTTTCAATTAAATCACAAGTGAAATCTGTTTCGGGCAACTCTTCAAATACACCATCTAGCCAATGAAAAAGCTCTTCATGCGGAAGTTGCTTTAACGATGCTGAGGACTGTGTATCTTCATCTTGTATTGGATGCTTCCGCCATGTGCCTTGCTTCTCTCGATAAACAAATCGAATTTCTTCAAAATCATGATCTTCTCCAGCTACCCAAAAAACAGGCACAACAGGAACATTTAATTCCTTTTCCTGTTGTTTAGCAGCAATCAGAACAGTTAAAGCCTTATATAAGGTAAATAAAGGTCCTGTAAGAAGACCCGCTTGTTGTCCACCTACTATAACCAGTGATTCTTTTTGACGCAGTTTAGCAATACTCGCTAGTGCAGCTTCTGGTTTATGTAAGTTCTTATGAGTACTCAGAAGATGCGTTACTAATTTTTCTCTTCTTGTGGCATCAAATGCACGATTTGACAATTCATCTGCTCTTTTTACAAGCCAATCAGCTGATTCATATGTATAATCAAACAGTCCATTTAGCTCTGTTCGTTGATTGAGATAATCACGATAAAATCCGGCAGGAGGGTCTAGATGTATTTCATTAAGCTCCATATAAGACGAATCCCTTCCTTAGTTAGAATCAACATTAAAGTACATTTTCTACTCACGTATAATTAGACTTTCTTATCATAGCAAAAGTACGTTCTAATACCAAACAGAACGAACTCACACAAAAGAAAAGATACTCTTTAATAATCCATAACCACTAAGTACTATGTAAATAACGACAAAAATCAGGAAATTCAGCCTCCAAATACCCTTAAATAATTTTGATGCATAGAAATCGTCCATAACGTTCCAATAGATAATTGTAAAGGTGAAAGCCACCGCAAAAAAAAGTGCAAATACAAGCCAAACGGAAGTTGGTGCCCACAATTGTTGCAGAATATAATAAACGGCAGCCATAAATAAAACAGCCGAACAATCGCTTGCCAGTTTAATTGATTTACGCTTTTGTTTTGTGATTTTTACTGTTGTGATATAGATCAAATACCACCCTAAAGCAGGGATGGTTACTACCGTTGCAATAAAAGCAGCTACTGTACTTGTTACCATAATACATTCACCTCGGTCCATTTTCTAAAACGACTATTTGTTTTGTTCGCTATTTATTAATGCTTTATTCAGAAAATGAATAATAGGAATAGATACCTGAAGGTTTTCTGATAAACGCACGAGAAATCCAAGTATACTGTCAACCTCAGTCTGTCGTCCGGCTTTTATATCAACAAGCATCGACGATTGGTTTTCCTTTGTTTGCTCACAAATGTTCAACACATTCTGCCAGTGCTGTTCTTTACCTATCTGAAGTGGGTGAAGTTGAAATGCCTCTTCAAAAACTGCACGCATCATTTGTTTTAATTCAATCGACAAAATTAGTTCTCCATTTTGAACACCAGTTAATGCAGTAAGCGGATTAATACATACATTCACTAAAAGCTTAGACCACAACAAAGACTGCCAATCGTCCTCCTTTTTGACAGGAAAGTCAGATTGACTAATTGTGTGCATCACTTTATTCAAAGCAACTGACTCCTCTTGAAAATAAGACCAATTAAGTTCGCCTATTCCCGTATGACGCACATTTGTTAGGCTTTCTCGAATCGCACCATGACTGATTGTGCCAAATCCTATATGTATATCCGCTAGTCGATTGGCTTCCTCAACATGAGACATTCCATTTTGTAAAAAAAGATAGCTTTGATGTTTCCTTCGTTGTGGTTCGATTTGTTTTAAAACATGATGTAGGTCGTAGGATTTCACAGTGAAAATAAGTACATCCGCCTCTTCTAGAGGTGCATTATTTAAATCAATACTGTTTATAGCAATATTTCGCTTCTTATTATTGTTAATAAGTGTTAGGCCATGTTCATTTATTTCATTTGCTTGTTTTTTTGTTCTGGTGCACAGCGTAACCTCTTCAATGACCTGTTTCAAATATGCTGCGGTTAGAAGACCAATTGCCCCTCCACCTATTATCATTAGTTTCATTTCATCCCGTCCTACTCTAATCATTAGTTGAATTGTACCATATACTTCTAGAAAAATAGATCTTTTTTAGTGGATTTATTTCATCAAACACTCGACGTAAATAATGCGCTTTCAAATCTTTTATGTTAAGATAATGAAAACGCATTCTTATATTTTTAGGAGGATTTATTATGACGAAACCAATCGTTGAACGCCTACTAGTTAACTATAAAACATTAGATGAGTTTAAGAATTTTAGGGAGTTTGGTGCAGCTGAACTTTCAATGAAAGATGATTTAAGTGCAAATATTATTGAGAATGACAGTGAATCTCCTTTTTACGGTATTTACTTCGGTAAAAAACTTGTTGCCAGAATGAGCCTTTACCGCATTGATCAACGATTTGATCAATATTTTGACCCACCTCAGGATTATTTTGAGTTATGGAAGCTTGAAGTGTTAGAACCTTATCGTAATAAAGGCTACGGTCAAGCACTTGTGGAATTTGCTAAAAGCTTTGGTTTACCAGTCAAGACTAATGCAAGGCAAGCTTCAAGTGAGTTCTGGGACAAATCAGGTTTTGACTCTCTGACGTACGACCCTGAACGTGATCGTGGCGAAAGTCCCTTTGTATGGTTCCCAGAAGGTGTAATAGAGCAAGAACAACAACCTACCACTGAACCCGTAACAGACAAACAACAATAATAAATAAAGCCCTGTCATCTCAGACAGGGCTTTATTTTTATGAAAAAAGAAGGAATGACTGCCTTACATTGTTCGTTCAATTGGATGATCTCTCGTAAACTTTCTAGCTCTATCCATGATTGTTAATAGTGCCTTATAATCCTGTGTAATGAGATCTTTATCTCGTGAAAGCTGATCTAGTTTTATCTTCAATTGTTCATTCTCTAGCTTTAATTGCCCAAGCTCATACGCATCGTTTGCCTCATGTTTAGATTGGTACTCTGTTAAAAACGTAATCACATCACTAAGATTTAGCTCAGTTGATGGAACAACCGTTTCTTTTTTGCTCTCAGTTTGCACCTCTACATTTTGTGGAGAAATAGCCGAAGCTGGAGTAGACACCGAGGCTTGTTCAGACTGTCGAGCTGATTTCTTTGATTTTTGTTTTTTTGCTAACGCAACAGCAGATTCATATTTTTTCCTTATTGCTGAGTTCCACCTAAATCCACAAGCTGCACTAGATCTTGATAATTTTTTTCCGACTTCTTCAAAAGCCGAAAGCTGTGTACTTGATTCTCGAATATGTCGTAAAACAACTTCAGCAAGCAATAGGTCTTCATCTTCTGACCATGCATCTTGACGAGTGACTACCATATTGATCTCTCCTTTTATATCATATGCTTTCTTATGTCTATGCGAATACAAGAATAGATAGACTAGGAACTAGTATTCAGTTATATCCTTTTTTCAACTACTCTATTCATTAATAGGTAAGAGAACAGAAATGAGGATTAACAGACTTTTAGATTCCCTTCGTATACCTGAAGCAAGCAATGACGAAGAAATTATGGAAAGACAAAGCAAAAATACAGATTTCAAACAGAAAAATGCCTCTCAGGAACAACTCCCAAGAGGCATTTTATCTAAGCAAGAACTTAGATGTTATTTTGTTACTTTTTCACCTTTGTATGATCCACATTCTTTACAAACGCGGTGGCTAAGTTTTAACTCGCCGCATTCTGCACATTTCACCATACCAGGGACAGCTAGTTTCAAATGCGTACGACGCTTTCTTTTAGCGGTTTTAGATGTTCTTCTAAATGGTACTGCCAATATTCCCACCTCCTTAAAAAAATCAATACATTTACTACGTTGTCATGACTTATCAAAAAACTTTGCTAAATCAGCCATACGCGGGTCAATCCGATCTTTTTGAGACTCTTCTGTTACAAGTTCCCAATCTTTACCTGATGGCGGAGCGAGTGGCTCAGCGCCTTCTTCAGCATAAACCTGAAAAGGAACCTCAAGTAGAATCCGTTCTTCCAAGATAGGAGTTAGATCAATTACATCACCAAGAACCGTGTGAACTTCTTCTTTTTCAGAAACATCAGGCATAACTGATCCATCCGGTAAAAAATGTTCATCAAAGCTAATATCAAGTGGCCATTTTACATCTGCAAGTGTTCTTGCACAAGGTAAAGTCAATTCACCCTCAAGTTTCAAGGAAAAAGTAATTAACTTATTAGGATAAGTTACTTCACCTGTCACTCGGATATTTGACATGTCACGAATATCATTGCTAGTTTTCAGTAATTCATCGAACCGAACTGACTCGTTAATAATAAAGGTCTTATGCTTAGCTGCTTTTAGTTCTTGCAGCGTCCATTTCATGATTAACCACCTCTAAGGCACAAAAGTAATTATAGATCTGACACCATGGAATGTCAACCTTTTTTCTTTACAGTTTAATGCGTATACTAAGATCAGTTCCTCAATTAGAACTATTCCTATTCTAGCATGTCAAATACCCTGAGTAAAGGAGGCCAACCATGCTTACTCATTCAAAAAAACAAAGAGCCGTTGGACTAGTTGTAGAATATAATCCATTTCATAATGGTCACCTGTATCAACTAAAGCAAGCCAAACTTGAAACAGGTGCGGATGTTGTCATTGCAGTAATGAGTAGTTCATTTTTGCAACGAGGAGAACCCGCTCTTTTGTCAAAGTGGTCACGCACAAAAATGGCTTTGGCAAATGGTGTAGATCTTGTTCTAGAACTTCCTTATGCATATGCCACTCAAAAGGCCGAACAGTTTGCAGCTTGGTGCGATTGCAATCCTAACGGAAATAGGTACTGATTGTCTGCATTTTGGTAGTGAATCAGGTTCAATTAAAGACTTTCAACAGTTGCTATTATTTATGCAAGAACATAATGAGCAGTGGAATGCATTGGTTAAAGGCCATATGCAGCAAGGGTACAGCTATCCAAAGGCATCTGCTCTAGCCTTTAAGAGCTTACATACACAAACTGAACTTTCCTTGGAGCAGCCAAACAATATACTCGGCTATCACTATGTCAAAGCGATCGCAGACCAACGTTCTTCTATCAAGCCCTATACAACAAAACGTATTACTGCGGGGTATCACGATCGAACAATTACATCACCTACCATCGCTAGTGCAACGAGTATTAGAGAAGCGATAATGGGTCAAGATGATGCTTCTCATCAGATTCAACAGGTTATGCCTGAAGCATCGTTCCGTGAATTGTCCACATACAGCTTGAAGCACAAACGCTTCACTTCTGGGAATTGTATTTCCCGTTTTTACAATACCGCATTCTAAGCTCTACGCCTTCTGAGCTCGCTTCTATTTATGAATGTGAGGAAGGCTTAGAATTTCGATTGTTAGATACCATAACAAAAGCAGCCTCCTTCAAAGAATGGATGGCTGCTATGAAAACCAAACGATATACATGGACAAGACTACAAAGATTGGCCACTCACGTGCTGACCAATACAACAAAAGATGAAATGAATCAAATTCATGAACAGAAACTTCCTTATATTCGTCCACTAGGTATGACCAAAGCTGGTCAAGCTTATTTAAACGAACGAAAAAAAGAAATATCAGTACCAATACTCAGTCGATTTGCTTCAGCAAACGATCAAATGGCCCTTACTGAGCTTAAGGCTGCAAGAGCTTATCTTGCACCACTCGCACAAGAAATTAAAGCAAAACGAATGAATGAAGAGTTCTCAACTGCACCAATACGTGTTTAATTCCACACGTATTGATGTCTTTTTTCTTAGTTTTGATTTTCTGGTAGGGTTTCAAGGAAGGTAAGTGCATCTTCCATTGTTTTCACTGGGATCACTTGCATATCTGTGCCAATGTCCTCTGCTGCTGCTTTCGCTTCCTCATAGTTCGTTCCATTTTGTCCTTCTGCATCTGGCGCAAGGAAATATTTTGCACCCGCTTTATCTGCTGCTACAACCTTCTGTGACGCTCCACCAATTGGACCAACTGTACCTTCCTCATTAATGGTGCCTGTACCCGCAACCAAATACCCGTGTGTAATATCTTCAGGAACAAGCTGATTGTAGATTTCAAGGGAGTACATCAGTCCTGCTGATGGTCCACCAATATCCGTTTCATCAATAGTTACACTTGGAGAGAATGTGACGTCTCGATCGGTAACAGGAGACAGGATACCAAGCCCCACTCTACCATCCTCTACTTCATATTCTTCCGGGAATGCTTGAAAGCCAAATTTTATTGAGAGATTTTCATTACCACGAGTAACAGTCAAAACAACCTGATCATCCTCTGTATATCCCGACAACAGGTCAATGAGATCCTCCGCTGTATGTACAGGCTCGCCATCTACTTCTGTTATCAGATCACCAATTTCAAGGTTCCCTTCAGCAGGCATTCCTTCCATTATCGTTGTTACAAGAACTCCATGGTATTCATAAGAGACATCAGCTCCAGCTTGTTCATATGCCGCAATCTTTGCCATTTCCTGCGAATTAGACATCAACAGCATTTGACGATCATGATAATCTGAATCGGATTCACTAGAACCCCGCACTTGCTCTTCGGGAATGATATGTCGATATGCGCTCAAATAGGACCATGCAAAATACAACGGAGTTGCTCGAGCCATCTCAACGGTTGTAAGCATAAAAGCACCCTCTTCAATACCATTTGTTCCTTCAACTGAAATGACTTCTTGAAGCTCTTGAGCAATTCCAGGTTGTGAATAATAATAAGGAAGTTTTATAAAATTCAATAGAAGAATCACAATGATTATAAGTAAATACCGCATTCTGATTAATGGTTTACGCGGTTCGGTCATATTGACCTCCTCCTTCTCACACTTAATTTTCAATCCCGTTCCCTTGGTCTATTTTATCTACGGACACGTATAGTAATACGTATAGAGACAAGCTAAGGGGGAATAGGAGTGCCGATTCTAAAAACATGGCTACTTGCTGGGGCATCAACTTTAATGGCTTTATCTTTAATCATATTCCCTAAAGAAGCCCTAGAGGCCTCGTTAAATGGTATGGCGATGTGGTGGGATGTCGTTTTCCCTTCACTGTTACCATTTTTCATTTTATCTGAGCTACTCATTGGTTTTGGTGTTGTTGCCTTTTTAGGCACCATATTAGAGCCATTCATGCGACCGATCTTCCGTGTTCCTGGATCTGGAAGCTTCGTTTGGGCTATGGGACTTGCCTCAGGAAATCCAAGCTGGCGCTAAATTAGCAGTTAGATTACGCCAACAAAAAAAAGTATCACGTATAGAAGGCGAACGACTAGCGGCCTTTACCAACTCTTCCAACCCGTTATTTCTCTTTGGCGCGATTGCTGTTGGTTTTTTTCATAACCCAGCACTTGGTTTACTTCTTGCAAGTGCCCATTATCTTGCTAATATCTTTGTTGGTTTAACTATGCGGTTTTATGGTCGAAAAGAAGAAACCGTTTCAGACGTTTCAAATGAAATGCGTAGTCGCTTTTCTTTAACAGATGCCGTATCAAGAATGCATCAAGAACGCATCCAGGATGGCCGCCCCATTGGACAGCTTTTAGGTGATGCTGTTCAGTCATCTGTACGCACCTTATTGCTTGTTGGTGGATTTATTATTTTGTTCTCGGTATTAAACAAAATGCTTTCACTTATTGGATTCACAGCTATCGTTGCTGACGGAATTACACTGTTTTTTTCAATGTTCCAGTTTCCACCTAGCTTAAGTATTCCTTTTGTCTCTGGACTATTTGAAATAACGTCTGGTGCCAATTTAATAGCAGCTAGTGAAGCACAGCTACTTGAAAAAGTTATTGTTGCTAGTTTTTTTATTGCATTTGGTGGTTTTTCTATTCAAGCTCAAGTTGCTAGCATCTTATCTGAAACAGATTTACGATTTAGACCGTTTTTTATCGGCCGCATTCTTCAAGGTTGTTTCAGCGCGATCCTCGTTTGGTTATTATGGAATCCACTCTATCAAAATAGAGTAGCCGTACAAACCAGCAATAGTGAAACAAATACTTTTTATCTGGATTTTGTTCATTTGATTCCTGTAGCTTGGAATGATTGGCTGAGTATTTCACCACACATCACACTTTGGGCTCTATTCCTTTTTATCATTCTCCAACTTCGTCTCAACCTGCAACGAATTAATAACTAAGACGTAATGCGTTCTCAACTGCTTGTGGAACCAATTCTTTTAGTGGCTGCTTATATTTTGCCGCTTCCTTCACGATCGTAGAACTAATAAAAGCTAACTCTCCACTCGTTGCTAAAAAGAAGGTCTCTACATTTGGAGCAAATTTGCGATTGACTGCAGCTACTTGCATCTCGTATTCAAAATCCTTTGCTCCTCTTAAACCACGGATCATAGCGTGTCCATTCTGTTCAACTACGTATTGTACGGTTAATCCTTCATAAGAGTCGACCGTTACACCTTGTATATGCCGAACAGATTCCTTTATTAATTCAATTCGTTTATCTAAAGAGAAAAGGGTTTGCTTTTTGCTATTATGTACTAATAGAACACGAACCTCGCTAAAAACCTTTGAAGCTCGTTCAATCACATCTAAATGTCCTAAAGTAATTGGATCAAATGAACCTGGAAAGATCGCCAATGTCATGATGTTTCACTCCCACTCAATGAATCTCGTGTCCAAATAGATATAACCGTATCACCGTATTGTTCCTCTCTCGTACAGTTTAATTCTCCACAAGCATCTGGTAATGAAACGGAAGATGCATGTTCAATGACAATGACCCCATTTTCAGCAAGTAATTGATGTTGTTCAATGGTTTCAAGATGCTGCAATAGAGTTTGTTTAGCATATGGAGGGTCTAGGAAAATACAGGTAAATGATAATTCTCTTTTTATAATTGCTTTAAGCGCTCGATCGGCATCTGTTCGATAGACTTCTGCTTTTTCCTCGAAGCGGCAAAATTCCAAATTTGAATGAATGGTTTGAATCGCCTTTTTATCTTGATCGACAAAAATAACCGACTCAAGACCTCTGCTTATGCCTTCAATGCCAAGTCCTCCACTTCCCGCATATAAATCAAGTCCACTTCCACCATTAAAATACGGGCCAATCATATTAAAAATCGATTCTTTCACTTTGTCAGTAGTTGGTCTTGTACCCTTACCTGATACTGCTTTTAAAGGAAGTCCCTTTTTTTCACCTGAAATTACTCGCAATACGATCACCATGCCTTTATTCGTCAATTCATGCTCTTATTTTATCCTATTATATCATGAAAATGAATTCGAATATTTCATGTATAGATAATGACTTGTCCGACAATACTACGAACTAACAGCATGTTTTCATGTTGTGACAACCACGGAGAAGACTTACATTCCCCATAAGCTCTCTCCGGTTTCTCCTCTCCCATAGCCTAACGCATATATCATGTGTGTAGGCACCCGCAGTCAATTGACTGCGGTTTTTTTTATTCTCGACTGGTCATTCGATTCATGCTATAGTGACTCGAGATTAGTACGTGTCAATTGGAGGAGTTATATATGATCCAACGCTTTATTGAACTAGGAGAAGGTTACGGAGACTTTTACGAATTAATAGAACTTGCCTTATCAAATAAACAACGTGTCCACCATTTAATCCAAATTGAAACAACGATAAAAGAACAAAAACGAGCATCACTAGCCGTTGTTCTTCAGCCTGCAACAAAAGCTGGATTCATGCCCATATATTTTTGTCGGGAAGGCATTAGCATTCACTCCGAGAGAGTAAGTGAACGAATACGTGTTTTCAACGAATTAGCTGAAACGATACATAAAAAGATTCGTTATCTTGAAGTTCGACCTTCTGCCGATTTCCCAGAAAAAGATTTATATCAGCAGTATCTAATCGGTGTTCTACGCGTAAACCACTGTATACCACCTTTAAATTGGTAGTGAAATGAATGATTTACGGAAGCGGCTGGACAGACAAGTTTTAGCTATCCCAAATAAACCGGATCATCACATGCTGATGATCCGGTTTATTTGTTTGTCAAAAATGAAAATAGGTAAGCTACCGCTCCAGACATACATTCCGCACCCATCCATGGAGCATGAGATCGCAGATTTCCCTTGAAACAAAAATGACGAACGACCCTACACCAGGATCATTCGTCTTAAAGGTTATCCGTACTTCTTGTACATCATTAAAAGTAAATTCACTTTAATGGATTATGCAATTATGTTGTATTTTGATTCGGTTCATGTCCATTTTCTCGCTTGAATGTCCTTTCAGCTGGTTGCATAACTTTTAATTTAACCATGACAACTGTACCTAAAAGTATAATTGAAGTCGTGAGCAGCAAACCTCGTACACCGTATAAACTCACAAGCCACCCACCAATAATAGGACCAATCATTGAACCAAGATACATGGCACTATTCGAGAATCCATACGTGCGACTTTCCATTCCTTGTGGTGCATGCATTCTAATAAGTGTATTTGCAGTTGGAAGTAGTCCCCCTAGGCATAAGCCGACAAAGAACCTTAGTACAATGAGTTGCCATATATCTGTGACAAACACCTGAGGTATGGTAAAAAGTGCGACACCTAATAAACAGTACACAAGTGTATGGTGTGCGCCTTTTCTGTCACTCACCCTACCAAGCCAAGCCGATGTCATAAAGTTTGCAAAGCCAGTCACTGACACCACAATCCCGGCGTAGAGAGAAACATTTGCAGCTTGGAGATAATTCCTCTACATACAGAGATAACAATGGATTAACACCCATTATCGCAAATTGAATCAATAAAATCACAAGATAAATAGATAAAACAGGTTTTTTGGATGTGATTTTCTTAAACTCCATCATTGTACTCGTTTTTGTCTTTTCTTCTTTAGCTGGTGTGAAGTTCTCTTTTACAAACAGCGTTACCCCAATTGCAGCAATCAGAATAAAAGCACCTGTTATAAAAAAGACCATTCGATACCCAAATGCCTGTGACATTAATCCACCGAATAGAGGCCCACCAATTGCCCCTGCCACTGTACCAGATTGAAGAATTCCAAGAGCGTAGCCTGTGTGTTTTTTAGGTGTATTTGTACTCACTAACCCGATGGCAGTTGGTATAAATCCAGAGATTACACCATTTAATAACCTCAGAAACAAAAGACTTATTGGCCCAGTTGCTAAACCCGTTAAACTAATTACTATGGCCATTCCAAAGCCAGAACGTAAAATCATCAATTTCCGTCCATGTCTGTCCGCCATCCTTCCCCAAAATGGAGAAAAGATAAATGCTGTCAAAAAATTCGCTCCAAAAATAATGCCTGCCCACAAACTAATTTCCTTTGGATCACTCATGCCTAACTCTTTAAGGTACAGAGGCAAAAAAGGCATGATCATCGACATTGCACTCATCACTAAAAAAGTGCACCCCGCCAGGATCCACACATTTCGTTTCCATGCTTCCAATCCGATCACTTCCTCGTCTCTTCTATTATATATTTCGCGGGGCGAAACAATCAAGTGATCTGCCACTGATTAAAATCTCATTTTTTAAATGTTTTGTTGTTTTTCCAAGGCTAATCTCCGTTTTTCATACCATTTTGACGAAGAAAAAACCAAGTGAAAAATCCACTTGGTTATATACCCATTTTATAATCATATTCTTTTGCTTTATCTGGTTTGGCATTTTGGTAGTCTGTTTTTATAAAGGGTCTCATCGACGGTTTAACTTCACGAACAAAATGAAAACCACGTAACTTATCCATTGTTTCCTCAATGTGATCTTGGTTACAATAAAAAACAACGTATTTCATTTTTTTGGAGACATAATGAACATTCCCAAATCGCCTTAGCTGCCTGGCAAATTTCAGTGATGTTAACCATACGACAATACCTTGACGTTGCCCACTCATCATCTTATTATTCTCCTCATCTAATTCATTCAACATAATTTTATCATGAGCTATTTTCACTTATCAACTATGATTCGCTCTGTTAGTACGTTACCCTAAAGGTACATTCATATCCAGTAAAGGAGTGAACGATCTTGCTTGATTCTTATTACTCTCAGTTCATTCAAACATTACCGCACTATTCAATCAAAATGAAAGCAATTGGCGGTTATTATTTCTTATATGTACGATCAAATGAAAACGAAACGAAAACAAAGGAATCCATTCAATCAGCTGCCTCAGATATTACTAAACAAACCTTGTTAACGTTTGAATGCGAATCTGTACGCACAGTAAATGGGATCCATGTCTTTCGTTTTAGGTTCCTTGTGCCTAGGGAAAAGATGTTTTGCTGTGGCAATGAATGTCCGAACTGCATCCGCTTTTAAAAAAGAAAACGGCATAAGGCCGTTTTCACTATGTTATCCGCAACTACAGCCTCCGCCAGAGCCGCAGCCTCCGCTACAAGACATGTTATCAAAAAAAGGATTGCCTGTTGGAACTTTTATCGTCTCTGAAACCGAATGAGCAATCAACCCACTAATTTCATTCAACAGAAATTCAAGTTCTTTTTCTGCATCTTTAAAGGCTTTAACGAGTTCGTGCTTATCCATGCTTCGCTTAAGTTGGCGTATTTCTTTTGACACCCGCTCATAATCAGGATGGTATTTCCCAAATCGTTGAACTTCTTCGTGCATATCTTTCATCTGATTAAAATCATTAATCAGCTTTTGAGCCTCAGTACTTGCACGTAGTTCATCTCTAGCCTGTATATATTCATCAAAGGTCTCAGAATGAATAATCATATCAGTTAAACCTTCTGTTTCAGTTAATAGCTCCATTTCACTAATGGTAGCGAGCATTTTAGCACCCCCTAGCAAGAAGTATAGCACGTCTTAGGGTGCGTTCATACCTATATATGGACTTTTGTTGAACCTTTTCATTTATCATTGACTTTGATGAATAGCGGCACTATAATTCATTGAATTTAGTTGTACGTAGAGAGGGCGTTGCGTGAGTTATGAAACTGGTTACATTCAATCCATTTCGAACAATTGGGCTACCTGGCCTGCATTATATTAAACCAGAGAATATGTTTGCAGAAAAACAACAGATTGAAGAAGCGGATGTTTGCTTATTCCCTGAGAATTGGCAAGTGAATGCGCTTGTTTACGGGATGAAGAAAAAGATCTTTCCAAGTATCCAATCTATCCAATTAGGTTTTAATAAAATTGAAATGACAAGAGCACTTTGGAGTGTTGCACCTGAATTAGTCCCAAAAACGGTCATACTCGGTCGAAATCGGGATACATTCCAAAAAGTTCTCAATGATTTCCCTTTTCCGTTTGTTGCCAAAGAAGTTCGCAGTTCTATGGGACGTGGCGTCTTTTTAATTGAAAACGAAAAACAATTTCGCGAATACAGCGATCAAAACCCAACCTATTATATTCAGGAATACTTACCGATCGAACGTGACTTACGTGTTTGTATAGTTGGAGACAAAGCAATCGCATCGTATTGGCGCGAAAATAAAAACACGTTTAAAAATAACGTTGCACAAGGCGGTCGCATCATCTTTGATGACGTGCCAGAAGAAGCTGTGCAAGTTGCAGTTGATACTGCCAAATCACTTGGCATTGACCATGCTGGATTTGATTTAATTGTAGTTGACGACCAATATTATATCCTTGAATTTAACACTTTGTTTGGTAACCAAGGCTTTCAAGAATTAAACGTATCAGTTGAACAAGAAATTGCGAAATATTTGGGTTTAAACAAATAAAAAAACACAGGAAGCCTTTAAGAACTGAAGGTTTCCTGTGTTTGTGCTACGGTATCCTGCCCCATTTTCAACATTTCCATCATCATCATGGCTAAGCCTAAATTGGACTGCATTCTCTCTACACGTTGAGGGAATGTACGTCCATAAAAATAATTCGCTTCTTTTTCAAGAGACTGGAGAGCAGATGGATCTCTTGAAAGTTTTCGATACCATTGAGGGTTTTGGCGAACAAACAAACGAAATTCCTGATTCTCATTTAATAAGCGGATAATTTCCGGCCTCATACCACACTCATCCTCTCCAATTAGTCACGTCGAAACGAAAAAGGGCTGGTCTGAATTTGACCTTGTTTCCTGTCCTTCCGACCGCTGAAAGCTTTGAATAAGTGTCTGGACATTTCCTAATACTGAACTAAACTGAGCTAAATGATTTTGTAGGTCTTGCACATTCATTTTTTTGACCATACCCATAATCTGTCCCATAAACTCAGCAGCTTGCCCTGGTTCTGTTTGTTCGTTGTTTTCACTACTGCTACTACTACTTGATTGAGGTTCCTCCTGATGCACATATTGCTCACTTGCATCTGCCTTAAACTGGTCCCACTGACTGTGGTCAGCACCCAAAACGGTCCACTCCTCATAATATGCTTGGAGTGATTTATTCCCTAAACGAATCTCGTTTGTGAGTTTAGGATGCTCCCGGACAAAGGCTTTAAATTCCTGCACACTTGGATGAAGCTCATGTGAGGACACCATGTCTACCTCACCACCCTTTCCCGTATAGTACTATTTTAGAAAAAAGCCTAGTCCATAGTTCGTCTTTTTTGAAAATTACTTGCTTTTATTTGTTACAATATAAAAGCTACATATCATTCAGGGGGTTTTTTAATGGAACAAGTCACAAAACAAAACGTACAAAAGCAGTTTGAGCAATTCATTCAAACGGCAACCAATGAAGATCGCAGTATTTTATCTAAGATTCTTGATAATCTCCAACAAAAAAAGGACTCCACTGGGTCCTATTTATCTGCTATTATCAAAATGGAAAAATCTTCATTACAAGATAAAGAGCTTGAAATTACATTACCTGTACATCCAATTGTCTATAATTCATTAGATATGGTCCATGGCGGCATTACCGCAACACTAGCCGATTCAGCAATGGGAACTCTTGTACATCAATTACTTCCAGATCACCAGACAGCTGTCACGTCCAATCTTTCCGTGCAGTACATTCGCCCAGGTACAGGTGATTACTTGCGCTGCAGGGCTTCTGTCACACATCAAGGCAGACAATTGTGTGTAACAGAAGCCAAAATTGTCGATAATCGCAATAAATTAGTGGCAACAGCACAAGGAACATTTATGGTCATACCAAAAGCTAAATAAATGATTACTCAGCAGGGGTCAGGAAATTTTGAGTGAAACTCTTTTCATAGACCCCTACTCCTAGTTCAGTAAACCCCTCATGTAAAAGATTCACACGATGCCCTTCACTATTCAGCCAACCTTCAACGGCCGCCGCGCCATCTACATAATTCAGAGCAATATTTTCTCCAAGCCGTCTTAAATGGTACTTCTCCAGCAATAAATCTTGCATCAAGCTTTCCATACATAGGAGAAATATGGTCAAAATAATCATTTACTACCATATCTAAGCTATGCTTATAGGCGATATTACGAACATCTTCATTCCATTTATATGGTTCCAATCCATGCTTTCTGCGAATCATATTTGTTAAATGGAAGATTTGCTTTTCTTCGCCAACCTCGATTGCTTTCCATTCTTCACTAGAAAGAGTTTTCTCTTCCGGAATGGTTCCACGATAAGTCATCCAATATGGTTTTTGTTTAAGTAACATATCGGTTGTTAATAATCTGACCGTAGATAATTCACTTGTATGTATATCAAAGTACAATTGAAGCCAGTTATCCCCATACTCAATTAACGGTCTAGCGCGAATATCCTCTTCGGTCAACCGAAACTGAAAGGTTCCGCTATCATTCTTAACCTCTAAGGTTGTTTCAAACTCATTCTCTGATGAAAGATTTTCATACGTAAGTTGTCCATCAAAAATTGGATCTGAGAGTTCGTCACCCATATAATAACAGGTTACAACATTGCCATCAGCAACTCCGGCTTGTAAATAGGAATGACTATTAATTGGATAGATCCACCACTCATACCCATACGAAGAAGGGTCTTTACGCTCTGGCTCTCCAAATGCTTGTTTAAGCTCATCTTCAGTCATGTCAATCAACTGATCCAGAACAACTCCAGATTCGCCTCTACGCCCCTCTAACGCCTCTTCTGATGGAACTTGCTTCTCTTGAAGCTGATCCTGTTTGAAAGGTGTCTCAGCAAACCATCGCTGCACCTCATCCTTTTGTGTTACTTCTACTATCATAATCACTAGAATAAGTAACAAGGCGGCTAACAAGCCTAGCCGTTTGCCCATCATAATCACTCCTTTGTCATAACCCTAACAAAAAAGTTCGTAATTCTTCTCTACTTCCCTTTCTCTACTTATGTAAACTTCTGTCTATTATCGTAGAAATAAGAGGTGGATACGCCTTTATTCTGTTTGGTTAAAAGAAAAACAATTCATTTATTGCAAGCTGATGCATTTCATACTATCATAATTATAGAAAACATGCAGAACAAAAGGGGTGTATTAATAATGAAATTTGATGAAACCGGTTTCGAAGGTCAAGAAGTTAAATTTGCTCATATTCGACACGCTGCGGAAGCAAGTGGATTTGTACATGCAGAACAATGGGATTATGAGCGCGCTACATTTGATTACAAAATTGTTAATCAAGGTGATACATACTATTTACGAGTCCCTATTTATGCTATTAAAGGCGATATCCCTAAGAACGAAACGATTTGTCGAATGATGACACCATTACTCGGAAAGCACTATTACCCTCACGGTGTAGAATACGCGGGAGAAGACTTTCCTGAATCAGTTGTAACAAAATCTCAATCAAAACTTGACCTACTTAAACATACGCTTGAGCAAGAGGTTTAGTTTTAATTTTTTTCAAAAAAGGAGTCTTCGGATTCTCCTTTCGCTACATTTTTTATAAATACAAATAACGAACGTTCCTGATTTCAAGGAACGTTCGTTATTTTGGTTTATCTAACTACTTTTGCTCCAGTCTCTTCTTTTTAATAATAAGGAGCAATCATAATATAAACTAACACTCCAGTTAAGCTAACATATAACCAAAGTGGCATGGTCCACGCGCAATCTTTTTGTGACGTTCATTTTCCATGTTCCACGCTCTAGTGACCGTAGTAAGCGCTAGTGGCACAATCACAGCCGCAAGAACGATATGAGTGATTAGAATAAAATAATAAACGTAGCGTAAGAACCCTTCTCCACCATAAGCTGTGGACGATGATAAAAAGTGATGTGCTACATACGTGACCAAAAATAAGGTCGTTGTAGTAAAAGCAGCATAGATAAAACGTCTGTGTAATGTCACATTACGCTTTAAAATGGAGATTAACGCTGCTAACAAAAATAAAAAGGTAAAACTATTAAAGATAGCATTAAACAACGGCAAAAGCTTTACATCAAAAGCATCAAAGTTTTCATAACCAGGCATACCTGACAATACAGCAACTAATCCATTAACAATAATTGTTACAATTATGATTAGTGGTTTATAATTTCTTTTTTTGTGTGAAGACAACGTTTCTGACACCATTACCTCTCCCTTTCAATTAAAGCCTATCCATTCAATTTGAATTATACACCCAGAAAGATACTAGAAACAACGTAAGGCGTCACAATCTAATGAACTTTCATGACGTGGGATGAAAAGACAGAATTAAACAAATAAAACGACGAACGGTCCAATAAAGGATCATTCGTCGCTTTTTTTACAAATACTTTTACTCAACCATTTCCTACTTAATACTTCGTCACTCCGATTAACAGCATCAAAGCAACAATCGTAGGCAGTGTGATAAAAATCCCGGTAATCATAAATACATTGACCCACGCATGATCTTTATCCTTCATATGCATAAAGAACAATAGCTGTAACGCCAATTGTACAACAGCCAGAATTAAGATGAACGGGATCGCTAATGTACGTGGAACGAAGTCAGTGGCAACCGCTGCAAATGCCAAAAAGGTTAAGAAAATCATAAGCGCAAAAGCAACAATTTGCTTTTTTATCTCGGCTTTATGAGATCTTTTCTCTTCGTTTGTCATTGCACTCGTTTCAAAGCTCTCACTTAAATGGTCAGCCATACAATCAACCTCCTACTCCCATAAGATAAACAACTGTGAAGATAAATACCCAAACGACATCAATAAAGTGCCAGTACAAACTTGCTAAATAGAACTTTGGCGCATTTGTTAATGTGATGCCTGAGCGTGAATAGCGGATAATTAATAAAATCATCCAGCACAATCCAAATGTAACGTGTGCTCCATGCAAGCCGACTAGCGAATAGAATGCACTAGAAAATGCACTGGTTGTAAACCCAAAATCGTAATGTGTTACATACTGATAGAATTCATAGATCTCCATTCCTAGAAAACCTAGTCCAAGCACAACCGTAATCGATAGCCACGTCATCATTGAACGAAAATTGTTCTTTTTCATCGCTGACATCGCCAAAACACTAGTTAAACTACTTGTTAGTAGCAACATCGTCATGATAAAAACTAAGTCTAGATGAAAAATATCGGCAGAAGTTGGCCCATCTGCAGTTCCATTACGAAGCCCTAAATAGGTTCCGAAAAATGTAGCAAATAGAATTGTCTCCCCACCAAGGAAAAACCAGAACCCAAGAAATTTATTCTTCCCTTCAAGTGTTGCTCTTTCGGGATGTGACGGGAGACCATTAGACATATCAACTGATCCAGACATTCTACTTTTCCCCCTTTTTAGGTAATTCACGCTTAATTTGTTCAATTGGCACGTGATAACCGTGATCTTCTTTTATTGATCGTATTGCCATACAGCCGAATGTAATCGCAAATCCAGCAACTACTACAATCCATGGATTAATAATAGGGTTATCCATTTCAAGCATAATCAAACCAAACCCTAAGAAATATAGACCAATAGAGATGATAAGCGGAAGTATTGAACCATTCGGCATATGAATTTCTTGAATTGGTTCTGCCGGTTTCATCGTGCCATCACCGTGAATTTTTTCATAAAACAACGGATCTAGAGAACGTACCTGTGGAGTTTGAGCAAAGTTATACTCTGGTACAGGTGTTGGTGTTGCCCATTCCAATGTTCTTGCATCCCACGGATCAGCATCTGTTACTCTTTCACCTTTAAAGGCTGAGTAAATGATATTCACAACTAAAAGGATAATACCTGCAGTCATGAAAAACGTTCCAATTGTACTGACCATATTATACGCATCTAGGCCTTGATCTTTTAGATAGGTAAATACTCGTCTTGGCATACCCATCAAACCTAATAAATGCTGAATAAAAAATGTCAGATGGAACCCGATATAAAATATGGCGAAAAACCATTTCCCTAAAGTCTCGTTTAATTTGTGACCAAACATTTTTGGATACCAGTAGAATAATCCAGCAAATAATGCTAATACAATCCCACCAACAATGATGTAGTGAAAATGAGCTACTACAAAATAGGTATCATGATAAAGATAGTCTACCGGCGCCATTGCTAGCATGACCCCAGTTACTCCACCTAGAACGAAGGTAGGAACAAAGGAAGACGCAAATAGCATCGCTGTATTAAACGTAATCTTTCCGCCCCACATCGTAAAGAGCCAGTTAAAGATCTTGATACCTGTTGGAACCGCAATGGTCATTGTAGCTACCGCAAATACTGAGTTAGCTACAGGTCCCATACCTACAGTGAACATATGGTGAGCCCAAACCATAAATCCTAAAAACGCAATGATCATTGTGGCAAATACCATTGCCGTATAACCAAACAAACGCTTTCTAGAAAAGGCAGGAATGACCTCTGAAATAATACCAAATGCAGGTAGAACAAGAATATAAACCTCTGGGTGACCAAAAATCCAGAAGATATGTTGCCAAATAACTACGTTTCCTCCAACGCTTGGCACAAAGAATTGTGCATCAAATATCCGCTCAAGCATTAAAAGAGCAAGACCTGCTGCAAGAGGAGTAAATGCAAATAGAATTAGTGTTGAAGAAATAAAAGACGTCCACACAAATAGTGGTAGTCGCATCATACTCATTCCAGGTGCTCTCATATTCACAATGGTTACAAGGAAGTTAATCGCAGAGATTAATGTTCCAATCCCTGATACCTGTAAACCAAGCACATAAAAATCAATACCTAAGCGGTCTTGAGTAGATAACGGTACATATGCTGTCCAACCAGCATCTGGCCCTCCACCAAAAAACCAACTAGTACTTAATAAAAGTCCTCCAGATAAGAAAATCCAGAATCCTAATGCATTTACAAATGGGAATGCTACATCACGAGCCCCTATTTGTAACGGTATAAAATAGTTCATAAATGCAAATAGTAACGGTGTAGCTGCTAGGAATAACATAATGGTTCCGTGCATTGTAATAAACTCATTAAACGTTTGACCGCTTAAGAATGTATTCTCAGGAAACATTAATTGAATTCTCATAAATACAGCCATTAAACCTGCTTTACAGAAAAATAGCGTTCCAAGCTATTAAATACATAATGCCTAGTTTTTTATGGTCAACGGTTGTTAACCAATCCATGATGACACTTTTCTCTTGTTTGACTGCTGCCAATGTCTTAAACCTCCTTTTCCTTTATTACTCTGGGTCGGCTTCTTCACGCACATCTAAAGAACGTAGATACGCGATCAGTGAATCCATCTCATCATCTGAGATCTCTGACTCTGGGAACGGAATCATGTTGTTACCTTGTTTGAATTCATCCGGATTTCGAATCCAATCTCTTAATTGCTCATCCGTATTATCTAAATAACCTGCAATTGTTTTACGGTCATTAAAGTTTGTTAGAGTTGGTCCTGATGCAGACCCTGCTCCACCAACAGCATGACAGCTAATACAGTTATCTTGAAATACTTCATACCCTTGTTGAACGGAAGAATCTTCAGGCTGTTCTACATCTGCCTTGGCAACCATGTCTTCAACCCACTGGTCATAATCTTCACGCTCAAGTGCAATAAGTTTAAAGTCCATTAAAGCATGTGATGGTCCACAAAGCTCAGCACATTTCCCCATATACGTTCCTGGTTCCTCTGCATGAAGCCAAAGCGTGTTTTCGATGCCCGGTACGGTATCAATTTTCCCACCTAAAGCCGGTACCCAAAACGAGTGAATTACATCTGTTGCATTTAATGTAAAATAAACACGTTCGCCAGTTGGAATATAGACTTCTTGTCCAAGCTGTAAAACCTTCTTCATAATCAAACTGCCACCAATACTGATGACCAGTTACATCTATGTATACTGCATCTTCAACATCTTCTGGAGCCTGACTTTCTGCAAAATCAAATGTACCAATAATTGTCGGAACAAATAGGACTAGTAATAGTAAGATCGGAATAACCGTCCACGTAATCTCTAGTACCGTACTACCGTGTACTTGCTTAGGATATTCATTATCTCCTGATTTACGTCGGAACTTTGCTAGGATATAGAAAAATATCGCAAATACAACAAGTGTAACAAATGCCATTATGTATAATGACAGAATCATATTGTCATAGATCCATTGTGCTTGTGGACCTTTTGGATCTAGTGCAGTTAGGTTTTCATTCCCAAAACAGCCTGACAGAAGCAATACAATTGCCAGAAGTCCTAAACGTCCACTCCAAGCCTTTACTTGTTTCATCAACATTCCCTCACTTTCTTTCATTGTAAGTCCTTTCATTTCTCTCTAGACACGCGCCAAACCTTCACTACAATTCTAAAATAAAGTCCATCTGATAAGGCTTTCAATAATCTATAAGGATCGTCGCAGCTAGCTGTTTGCATACATGTTCCAAGCCATAAATGCGTCTGTTCACCTCCTGATACGCTTATAGACCGCCAATAATAACCAGTATACGTTTACATTATAGCTTATTATGAGATCAGTTTCATCATAAACCTTTTTTTCACACGATATTCACATTTAAAAACCGTCATAAAAAGTTCTCTGCTGTAAAATTGACTTTTTTCATCTGCATACCTATGATCAGAAGTGAGCAACCTATTGTCCAAACATCATTCCAAATGAAATTAGAAGGTGAAGAACGTGCATAAACGATTTAAATTTTTTGGAGTTATAACTGCCCTTTTTGTTTTATTAGTTTTAATTCAAGGTGCCCTTGTCTCTAAAACCGGATCTGGCGAAGGCTGTGGCGATACATGGCCACTCTGTTTCGGGGAAGTTGTTCCTCTTAATCCAACAATGGAAACCATTATTGAGTACAGTCATCGCATTGTTTCTGGGTTAGCTGGACTACTTGTTATCATTTTAGCTTTCTGGGCTTGGAAGCAGCTAAAACATATCCGTGAAGCAAGATTTTTAGCCTTCCTATCTGTATTTATGATTATTTTACAAGGTCTTATGGGAGCAGGAGCAGTTGTTTTTGGTCAACAACCATTGGTTATGGCTCTTCACTTTGGATTTTCTGCATTATCGTTATCATCAGTTGTTTTGTTAATCATTTTAAGTTTTGAGGACTCAAACAAAATAAGTAGGCCGGTTGCTCCAAAAAACAGCAAAGGTCTACGTAAATATGTATTAGGAGTCTTACTGTATTGTTATGCTGTTATCTATACTGGCGCTTTTGTAAAACATACTGACTCTACATTAGCTTGTCCTGGTTTTCCAACATGTAATGGAAAATGGATTCCAGATGCATTCTGGACTGTTGCACCACAGTATTTCCACCGAATTTTTGGTACCATCATGTTGATTTCTTTACTTATTTTAGCCATATGGATATTCCGTAAGTTTCCTCTTAGTCGAACGATAAAGTGGCTAAGCGTCATTTCTGTATTACTTGTTGTTGGACAATTCTCTAGTGGGATTACCATTGTCCTTAGCTTAAATCAATATCTTGAAGTCGGAATGACACATGCTGTTCTAGTTTCATTATTGTTTACTTGCTTAGCATACATGACTATGATCTTGTTTAGAAAACCAACTAAATAACAGAAAAAGAGGCTCAAGCATTTTGCTTGAGCCTCTTCTCTTTCTATTAAGTAAACTCGATAAGTAGATCTCCTGTTGCAATTGGTTCATTATCAGATACAAAAACATCTTTAATTTCACCATCAAATGCTGCTTGCACAGTTGTCTCCATCTTCATCGCTTCAGTAATAAGCAAGTGATCCCCTTTTTTCACTTTATCCCCTTTGGATACCAGTGCTTTGATCACCGTACCTGGCATTGTTGCACCAATCTGTTTTTCATTGTTCTTATCCACTTTAGGACGAGAGATTACTTTTGTTTGCACAGATTGATCCTGGATTAACACTTCACGAGGTTGACCATTTAATTCAAAATAAACAATTCGTTTTGCATCATCTCGTGGTGCAGATACTGAAATGAGCTTCACAATGAGTGTCTTCCCTTGTTCAATTTCAACCTCAATTTCTTCACCTGGTTTTAGACCGTAGAAGAAGGTTGGTGTATCAAGAACAGAGACGTCACCAAAATTGTCGCGGAACTGTTCAAACTCTGTAAAGACCTTAGGATACATCACATACGATAACAAATCGTGACTTGTTACCTGTCTATCTAATTGTTTAAACAATTTGTTTTGAATCTCTTCAAAGTCAATTGGGTCAAGTAACGCACCAGGTCGTCCTTCAACCGGCTTACGAGACTTGAGAATAATGTCTTGAAGATCTTTTGGGAACCCTTGATATGGTTGTCCAAGTTGACCTTGGAAGAATTCAATAACTGAATCAGGAAAATCAATGTTATGCCCTTTTGCATACACATCTTCTCTTGATAAATCATTCTGAACCATATAAAGAGCCATATCTCCAACAACCTTAGAAGATGGTGTTACTTTTACTACATCACCAAACATGTCATTGACCACTCGATACATTTTCTTAACTTCATTCCAGCGATCTCCAAGGTCAACAGCTTTGGCCTGTTGCTGCAGATTACTATATTGTCCACCTGGCATCTCGTGTTGATACACTTCAGTGTGAGGTGCATTCATTCCACTTTCAAAGCCTTGGTAGTACTTTCTAGTTGCTTCCCAAAATTCATCAAGTTGTTCTAATGATGAAATATTAAGATCCGGCTGTCTCTTAGATCCTCCAAGGGCGTAATAGAGTGTATTAGCACTTGGTTGTGAGGTCAAACCGGCCATTGAGCTTATTGCAACATCAACAATATCCACGCCTGCTTCTACAGCTTTTGCGTACATATAAACACCATTACCGCTCGTATCATGTGTGTGTAAATGAACTGGAATATCAATTGTTTCTTTAAGTGCAGAAATCAGTGTATAGGCAGCCTCAGGCTTAAGTAAACCTGCCATATCTTTAATGGCAAGAATATGAGCCCCTGCTGATTCTAACTCACGGGCAAGATTCAGATAATAGTTAAGATCATACTTTGTTCTGCTTGAATCCGATATATCACCTGTATAACACATCGCCGCTTCCGCAATTTTCCCTGTTTTACGAACCGATTCAATTGCCGGACGCATGCCTTCAACCCAGTTTAAACTGTCGAAGATACGGAATACATCAATTCCCGCTGAAGCTGATTTTGCTACAAATTCATCCACTGCATTATCCGGATAATTTGTATAACCAACTGCATTTGATGCACGAAGTAGCATTTGGAATAACACATTTGGTGCTTGTTTTCTTAAAATCAGTAGACGCTCCCACGGATCTTCATGCAAGAAGCGCATCGCCACATCAAAGGTAGCCCCTCCCCACATCTCATAAGAGAATAAACCAGGAAGTAACCTAGCTGTTGGCTCAGCAATTTTCTTAAGATCATGTGTACGAACTCTTGTAGCAAGTAATGACTGATGCGCATCTCTGAATGTCGTATCCGTTAGAAGTACGTTCTTTTGATCCTTCACCCATTTTGCTAAACCTTCTGGACCTTGTTCATCAAGGATTTGCTTTGTGCCATTTGGAATCTCATCAATCGGGTTAAATTTAGGCACAATTGGTTTATCAAAATTTGGTTTCTTCTCATTCTCAATGCCAGGATAACCATTCACAATGGTCTCGCCAAGGAACGTCAACATTTTTGTTCCACGGTCTTTTCTTTTTGGGAAAATAAATAATTCAGGTGTGGTATCAATAAATGATGTATTATACGAACCATTTAAAAAGGCTTCATGACGTACTACATTCTCTAAAAAGGCAATATTCGTTTTGATTCCACGAATACGGAACTCACGTAGATTACGAAGCATTTTTGAAGCAGCTCCGTCATACGTTAATGCCCAAGTAGACACTTTTACCAGTAAAGAATCGTAGTGTGGAGAAATGACGGAACCCTGGAAACCATTCCCTGCATCTAAACGTACTCCAAAGCCACCACCGGTTCGATAAGCATTAATTCGTCCAGTGTCTGGCAAAAATCCATTTGCAGGATCTTCCGTTGTCACCCGTGACTGAATTGCAAATCCACTACATTGAATCTCATCTTGTACTGGGATTCCCATTTTTTTATCATGAAGCTTTTCCCCGTCTGCAATTAATAGCTGTGACTGAACAATATCGATTCCCGTTACCATTTCAGTAATCGTATGTTCCACCTGAACTCGTGGGTTTACCTCTATAAAATAAAATTCTCCATTTTCCGTTGCTAAAAACTCCACTGTTCCAGCATTTACATAACCAATTGCCTCTGCCAATTGCACAGCAGCTTCACAGATTTTCTCCCTAACTCCATCTCCTAGAGAAACACTTGGTGCGACCTCCACTACTTTTTGGTGGCGACGCTGGACTGAACAGTCACGCTCATATAGATGCACGATGTTACCATGCTTATCTGCTAAAATTTGAACCTCGATGTGTTTAGGATTTTCAACGAACTTCTCGACGTATACTTCATCGTTTCCGAAAGCCGACTTAGCTTCCGATTTGGCTCGGTCATATGATTCCCTTAAGTCTTCAGCCGTTCGAACAATTCTCATACCTCGGCCACCGCCACCAAGTGACGCTTTAATAATAAATGGATAGCCATGCTCTTGTGCAAAAGTTTCAACTTCTTCAACACTATCAACAGGTCCATCACTACCAGGAATGACCGGTAACTTTGCTTTTAAAGCCTGTTCTTTTGCTTGTACCTTATCTCCAAACATACGAAGATGCTCTAGCTCAGGACCTATAAAAATAATTCCTTCTTCTTGACATCGTTTTGCAAATTGAAGATTCTCTGATAGAAAACCATAACCTGGATGAATCGCATCCACGCCATGTAATTTTGCGGTTTCAATGATTCCTTCTATGTCTAAATAAGCCTCAATTGGTTTTTTTCCTTCACCAATCAGATAGGCTTCATCGGCTTTGTATCTATGGTAAGCTCCTAGGTCTTCTTTAGAATAAACAGCCACCGTTCGAATATGTAGCTCTGAACATGCCCGGAAAATCCGAATAGCAATTTCTCCCCGATTTGCTACTAGTACTTTTTTTATTGTGTTTAATCCGTTCATTTTGTCCTCCCTTTTACTCTCTCAACTTTGACATTTTTTATCTACTCATGGGTAAAGCTTGTTATTTAGTATAGAAGTAAAGTAGGACAAAAAGCAATTGAAATGTTCAGTCATTTTCAAAACTTTTTTTATCCAAAAATCATAGACAAACAAAAAAGACTATGGTATAAACATAGTCTTTTAACATATTACCTTTTAATTGTTAAATCGTGTAAATCGGCTAGTCTGCGTTCTAATTCACTAAGAATTTGTTTTCCTTGATCTTCTTCAACCAATCCAAGACGAACAGCAAAATCAATTTCACGTGAAAGCCCAAACATACGAGTATCAAGTACTTCTTCGTAGAGGGGGCATTGAGGCATCGTTAGATTCTCCAACTGAACTTCAATAAGCTTGCGTATCTTTTCTGCGTCAGACTGCAGAAGTGTATATGCTTTCTCAGCCTGGCTTGTCATCACCTTAATCGACATATTGTCCCCTCCTCACCATGATGAATCTTCTATACTCTCATAGTATCTGCTAAAGCGCTAAATTGCAATCTTTTTAGCCAATCTTGTGCATTTGACTTTGCAACTTTCGAAATAAAGAATTGTTGTGGACCCCTATGACTGACAAAGTACCGTTTTTCGTTTTATAATGTAGACGGACTTCAAATTAGGAGGAATTTCTTTGAATGAATTTGTATTTTTTATTGAAGGTGAGATTACACGCCCTTTAACCATTGATCCAACCGTATGGATATTCGATGAACGAAAGGTCGATCTAGAATCTTACTTTGATCAACTTGACACGATGGATGATGAACTAACCACCTATCAAAAAACGATCTCTGCCCAATGGGATAAGGAACGTTTGGAAGGCTCTGAACCTCCAAATCCTAACCACAATGGTAACAAAATTCGATATAACAAACAGAGAATAATTAACGGTTCTTTTGGGATGCCGCTAAAGCCATTTTTGCAAAATTCACAGCCTCTGGAAAGCGCTTCATCTCTGATCATTGAAACAGAAACGGGTGAATCACATTCCTGTACACTTGAAGAGGGCTTTAAATTAATTGTTGGATTCTCAAAAGACGGTAAACCGTTAAAAGAAAATGGTCCTGTCCACCTTTATTATGGCGATGGATCAAATGCAGAAGAACCGATTACCCATGTAAAACGTTTGATTATTAAGGCTTAGACTACAATAAATCAGCAGCGAGTTGAGCTAGACCTGACCGCTCACCTTTTACAAGTTTCACATGGCCGTGAATGGACTGATTTTTAAATTTTTCTACGACATAAGTCAGTCCATTCGTGTATTCATCAAGATAAGGGTGGTCAATTTGCTGTGGATCACCCATTAATACAATTTTACTCTTCTCACCTACCCTAGTTAAAATCGTTTTCACCTCATGTTTGGTTAAGTTTTGCGCCTCATCTATGATGATATACTGCTCTGGTATACTGCGTCCCCTGATATAAGTAAGTGCCTCAACTTGGATTGACCCCATACCTGCAAGTATTTGATCAATTTCACCTGGCTTTTTTGTATTAAACAAAAATTCAAGATTATCATAGATTGGTTGCATCCATGGTCTGAGCTTCTCATCCTTTTCACCAGGTAGATAGCCTATATCCTTGCCTAACGGAACAACTGGTCTTGCAACTAACAATTTATTATAGGTATGCAAATCTTCCGTTTGCATCAAACCTGCCGCTAAAGACAATAACGTTTTACCTGTACCAAGCCTTACCAATCATCGTAACGAGCGGTATATCCTCTCGAAGTAAAAGTTCAAATACCATTCGTTGTTGAACATTTCGCGAACGAATCCCCCACACTTGATCCAAATCGCTTACAAAAGGTCGAATATCAAATCCATTCGGTTCTAATTTACCTAATGCAGAGCTTGATCCACCTAGAACATCCTTCAATATAACAAATTGATGAGGATAAAGAGGAGTTTGCATAGCTAAATCTCCACGAGTGATTCCACCCTCATCGTAAAATTTCTTTATAATTTCCTTATCCACATAAGCCTCAATATATCCATCGTATCCTTCATCAAATTCAACCACTCGATCATTTAAAAAATCTTCTACATCTAATCCAAACGCATCCCCTTTGACTCGGACTAATGCGTCTTTACTGACCAGGGTCACTTTAGCTCCATTCTTCTTTTCCTGTTCTTCTAATGAGAGGTTTAGAGCAACAGCTATTATACGATTATCATTTGTCATTTCTGCAAACGATTCTTTTAATGAGCTAAATGATCGATGATTTAATTCAACACGTAGCGAGCCACCCGAATCGAGAGGAACACCTTCATGAAGCTTGCCTTTTTCACGTAGTTGATCTATTAATTTTGAGATTTGACGAGCATTGCGTCCAATCTCATCCATGTTACGTTTCTTAGAATCCACCTCTTCAAGAACAACTGCAGGCAGGACTACCTCATTTTTTTGAAAAGCAAAAATGGAATATGGATCTTGCAGTAATACATTTGTATCCAACACATAGATTTTTCTCAACATGAATGCCCCCTGACCTGTTTTCGACGAGACGTTGCTTTACATGAAGTTACCTGAAGATCATTGATGATACTTATGTGTATGAGAACAACTCGGTTGTTAGACGAGATTGTCTTTTTTAGTTTCTACAATCTCCCCCTTATCTATTACATTTTATCAGAATGCATCCATAGAAAATTGAATTCTCTGTAAAATTTACTCTTCATTATTATTTTTCTTGTTATATTTTGTGATTAAGGTTTATTTTCTTTCATATTACGCGTACACTATATCTAGTGTTAGGAGAGTGAATAAGTGTATGAGAGTCAAATGTGTTTTATGTGACCGAATTGATGAACTTGATGATCTTAAACCATTAGCAAAAAAACTTCGCAATCGTCCTCTTCATACATATATGTGCGAAACGTGCGAAAAGCGTATTAAACAAAAAACAGTAGAACGAATCGGAGAAAATTCTTCCAATTAATAAAAGAGCATAACAAAAAAGACAGCGGCGGCCGCTGTCTTTTTTTGTTATGAGTGTAATTCCCCGTGCTCGTTCTGCTTTCGATGAAGGTACAGACGATAACGATATCCGCCAAGAAATACAGCCGATATCGCTAGCACTGCCATGATCGGAGCTCCAAATGCAAACTCCATCGTCCAAAGAAAGAAACAACCTACTACTAACATCGCATAAATAATAATTGATTTTAGTAATGGCAGCTTCTGAGCAAAACCAAGCTTAAAAACGAGAATTCCAAGTATTACGGTTACTATACATGTCCAAAAACCCAACCAAGGATGTTCTGCTGTTTGCTGCATAAGCCATGAATATTGACCCAGGTCAGCTTGGCTGATATTGTCTTTCATATATCTCCCGCCTTTTTACTAGGATTGGCTTCCTGTTTTCTTACGTTTCTCTGATCTTTCACGCTCGTTTTTGTTAAGAATCTTTTTACGTAAACGGATAGAGTCAGGTGTTAATTCACAATACTCATCTTCATTTAGGTACTCAATTGATTCTTCAAGAGTTAAGATACGAGGACGCTTCATCGTTACCGTTTGGTCCTTATTAGCTGAACGTACGTTTGTCTGTTGCTTCATCTTTGTAATATTAACTGTTAAGTCATTATCACGTGTATGTTCACCAACAATCATACCTTCATAGATTTCAGTACCTGGCTCAACAAAAATCGTTCCGCGGTCTTCAACCTGCATAATACCATATTGGCTTGTTTTACCAGATTCGATTGACACAAGAACTCCTTGACGACGTCCGCCAACTTGGCCACCAAATAAAGGCTTGTAGCTATCAAATGAGTGATTAATAATTCCATAACCACGTGTTTGTGTAAGGAATTCTGTAGAATAACCAATTAATCCACGAGCTGGCACCATAAACTCAAGACGAACCTGTCCGCCTCCGCTATTTATCATATTGACCATTTCACCTTTACGCTCACCAAGAGATTCCATAACAGCTCCAGTGTACTCTTCAGGCACATCAATTTGCACACGTTCTACAGGCTCATGAGCTTTACCATCAATTTCGCGAATAATAACTTCTGGCTTAGATACTTGCAGCTCAAAACCTTCACGACGCATATTCTCAATTAAGATCGAAAGGTGAAGCTCGCCACGTCCAGATACAATCCAAACCTCTGGAGAGTCTGTGTTCTCAACTCGTAAGCTTACATCTGTTTCAAGCTGAGCCTTTAAACGCTCTTCTACTTTACGACTTGTAATATATTTTCCTTCACGACCAGCAAATGGGCTATTGTTCACAAGGAACGTCATTTGAAGTGTCGGCTCATCAATACGTAGAATTGGAAGTGCTTCTTGATGTTCAACAGGTGTAACTGTCTCACCAACATTAATTTCTTCCATTCCTGAAATCGCAATTAGATCTCCAGCTTTTGCTATATCGATCTCAACACGCTTAAGACCAAGGAAACCAAACATTTTTGTTACACGGTATTGTTTAACAGAACCATCAAGCTTCATTAATGCTACTTGTTGTCCTACTTGGATGGTTCCACGGAATACGCGACCAATTCCAATACGACCAAGGTAGTCATTGTAATCAAGCATTGTTACTTGGAACTGTAATGGTTCACTGCTGTTATCAAATGGAGCTGGATTGCTTCAATAATTTTATTAAGCAAGCAAGTCATGTCATCATCTTGTTTCTCATGATTAAGACTTGACGTTCCATTAATTGCTGAAGCATAAACAACTGGGAAATCAAGCTGATCTTCATCTGCTCCAAGATCGATAAACAAGTCAACCACTTCATCTACTACCTCTGTAGGACGAGCGAAGTCACGGTCAATTTTATTTACAACAACAATTGGAGTTAGCTTCTGCTCAAGGGCCTTCTTAAGTACAAAACGTGTTTGAGGCATACAACCTTCATAAGCATCAACAACAAGAAGAACTCCATCAACCATTTTCATGATACGTTCAACTTCACCACCAAAATCGGCGTGTCCTGGTGTATCCATGATGTTGATACGAGTGTCTCCATAATTAATAGCAGTGTTCTTTGCAAGAATGGTAATACCACGTTCTTTTTCAATGGCATTTGAATCCATTGCACGCTCTGCGACTTGTTCATTATCGCGGAATGTACCTGACTGTTTAAGTAACTCATCTACAAGTGTAGTTTTTCCGTGGTCAACGTGGGCAATGATTGCAATGTTACGTATATCTAAACGACGATCCATAAATAATTTCTCTCCTTAGCTATGTTCAAAAAGCAAAAGCTTTCTGTTTCTATTTTCTCTTTTGACAAGTGTCTCTAATTCACAACTGTATAAGTATAACATAGTTAGCGGTAGAATAAACAAAAGCTTTACCGTCTTTTTCATTTGTTTTCAAATAATTTGCTACAAAATCTAAATTGTTTGACGTATTGTCACATGATTACCTTTTCTTTTGAGTAAATCACGTTACACTATTTATAGTAAGTTTGTGTTTTAAGGAGGATCTGACTTGAAAAAAGAGAATCTATTGTTTTTATTACTAGCAGCCATTACTGTAGCGTGTATTATGAGTATTGGAATTGCAGTCGCTGAAAGAAGTATTCTTATCGCTCTTCTTGCAGTTGTCGGCGTCATCTTGGCAATGGGCCTTGGATTTACTCTAAAGAAACGTATCCGTGAAAATAATCAATCTGAAGTGAACTAAAAAGGAAAAATAAAACCAAGGACACTATATCCTTGGTTTTATTTTTCTTTCGTGTGTCGCTTTAAAATAACACCGGTTTTTTCTTCTAATGGACGAACAATGGCACTAACATCTTGATGTCCGTATTTCTCCTTAGCAAGCGCTACTTTCTCCGCACCAAGCTTAACCATATCTAAAGGCATATTAATTTCATTTGCTAGTTCCAATGCTAGTCCAATATCCTTATCAAGTAAGTTTATTGAAAATCTCGCATCAAACTCCCGATCAAGTATGGCATCTACCGCCCAATCCATACTTTTTGAAAATCCCGCACTTTTTTGAATTAAATCATACGCTATGGCAGGGTCTACACCTGCTTTTTCAGCCATTACATAACATTCTGCTAGTGCTGCTTGGTGTACGCCAATTAACATATTATTAAGCAGTTTAATAACTGTGCCACTTCCTATTGGCCCAACATGAACGATATATGCCCCGTAAGATTTCATCACCGGCTCAGCAAGCATAAAAGTTTGCTCTTCGCCACCACACATAATCGTTAAGCTTCCGGCAACTGCCCCCATTGGACCTCCACTTACTGGAGCATCCATAAAACCGGTGCCCTTTTCTCTAAGTAATGCTTGCACTCTTTCATTTGTTTGTCGGTCAACAGTTGAATGATCAATCACAACCTTACCTGGAGATGCTCCGGCGATCAGACCGTCTTCTCCCTCATACACATCTTCAATCGTTTTTGGTACAGGTAAACAAGTCATGACAATATCACACGTTTCCATTAACTGCTTTGGTGTTTTAGCTTCCTTTGCACCATATGAAATGGCTTCCTCAATTGGACCTCGACTTCTGCTAACTACAAATGTTTCATATCCCGTATCAATTAGATGTTTTGCCATTGGTAAACCCATCGTACCTAAACCAATAAAACCTACTTTTTTCATTAATGCTCCTCCCCTACATAAGCAGATACAATTTCTCTTTGTAATGCTGTTTGGCTGCGATAACTGTACCTCCCTCAAGTAGCGAGAGTGCTTTCCCTGAAAAAGAAGAGGTGCAATAACCCATTTCTTCTAACAATACGGATGCACCCGCATAATCCCACGGTGATAAATTCACACTTACATACGCATCAAGTCGATCAGCTGCCACATAGGCCATTTCAATTGCAGCTGAACCATAAGAACGAACACTTCTCGAGTCCCTCACTAATGCCATTAAAGGATTAGCATGAGGGTGATTTGTTTCGGCTAACCAACGTGCATTAAGCCCTACAATTGATTC
Source organism: Alkalicoccobacillus plakortidis (assembly GCF_023703085.1). Taxonomy (NCBI): domain Bacteria; kingdom Bacillati; phylum Bacillota; class Bacilli; order Caryophanales; family Bacillaceae; genus Shouchella; species Shouchella oshimensis. The sequence goes on from NZ_JAMQJY010000001.1 coordinate 865,089, forward strand.
ATTTAATGGTCTTTCTTTTCCAGCAACTAACTCTAATTGGTTCACATAGGCTCCTTGCCCCTGGACTGCATAAAACATTTCATCTGCCATTACATCATATACAAGACCGACTTTACCAACTCCATCTTCAAAAATACCGATGGAAATAGCAAATTTGATTTTTTGTTGGACAAAGTTCATCGTCCCATCAATCGGGTCAATGATCCAGACAATTCCATCTGTAGAATGAATCTTCTCAGCGGTTCCTTCTTCTCCTAAAAACGAATGATCAGGATAAGTTTCTTTTATCTTTTGATAAAAAAACGCTTCCGTATTTTTATCCACTTCAGTCACCAAGTCATCTGGACCTGATTTTGCTTCAACCTTAAAAGGATTTGCTAATGCACGTTTAATTTGTTCTGCTGCCTCATATGTCCACTTCCGAGCTACTTTTCCAAGTTCATTCCAATCAGCCATTGTTAGTCCCCCTAAAGTAAGGTCAAATTGAGCCATATTTCCTGATAACACCATCATTATGACATAAATAAAGTTAAATGAACACTCACGCGAGTTCTTTCGCTATGCAAAAAAGCACAACCATAAATGATTGCGCTTTCATTATTGATTACATATTTAATTTTGCTACTTTTGAAGTTGTATCCATTCTTCTCTAAGTTGATTCAAACATACCTTGCTTTTTTCAATGGCAGAAGTGTCCTCATTAACGATCGCATCATGCAAAGTCATTAACTCATAATCTAATTCTAACCTTAATACCGGAAGACGAAGCGCCTCATCTTTTACTTGAACTGTATGGATTACCTTCTCCATCTCACTCACTCCTTTCAACCCAGAAAATCAAACTAATTAAAAATTCTGATTTATAAGGATATTATACATTTTCTAGATCAATAATGCAATATCAATTCGTTTAGTTCATACAAAAGCATTATTCATAGGTATGCACGAAGAGTATGGTACGATAGAATCATTATGACGATTGTTAAGGAGTGAAAGAAATATGTTTAAAGGATTCACACAAAAAGATTTTGATGTATTTCAAATAGATGGCTTAGAAGCTCGAATGAAAGGAATACAAACCAACATTCAACCTAAGTTCCAATCGATTGCGGATGAAATTGTTCCAAGTTTAAGTGCGATTGCCGGTGATGAATTTTTCACTCACATTGCCCAAGCACGCCAGAAGAAAGGTAAACCCTCCTAACGACACATGGGTCGCATTCGCTGCTAATAAACGCGGATACAAAATGATGCCTCATTTTCAAGTTGGACTTTACGAATCTCATCTCTTTATCTGGTTTGCTGTTATTTATGAGGCTCAGGTGAAACCAAGTCTCGCCAATCAGCTTTTAACGGATGTCTCAAAATGGAAGAACACGATTCCAAATGATTTCTCCTGGTCGTTGGATCATATGAAACAAGCCTCATCTAAACATGGCGACCTTACCGAAGATGATCTAGAAGCTATGTTTAAACGACTTCGAGATGTTAAAAAATCCGAGCTACTTTGCGGTGTAACAATAGACCGAAATGACCCAATTTTAGCAGATGGTGAAAAATTACTTGCTAAAATCGAACAAACTTTTAAAACGGTTATGCCTCTTTATCAAGAAGCTCAACAAGCAAGCATCCCTACTACGTAAGAGTTGGCGGCACAAGCTCTTACGCGAAAAGGCACCAATCCTGATTTTCTACACATGCTATCTGAGTATTCACACTCACTTCTATGTCTCTTCAAGCAAAACGACCAACATCCAAATCTAAGGATCGTTGGTCGTTTTGTTTCAATAATGCACAATTGATTTGCGTTTTAAGCGGGCGCTTCGCCTCCCACAGAATTTCTTTTTACGTCATACACTCATAATCTAACTCGTTCAGTCTCCCCTGCTTTGGCTGCTTGAACGGCACGATAACAGGAAACACCTGCCTCCTCGTCAAACTCCTTACATACTTGTTTTTCTTCACTCTTAGAAGGCACAATCTCTTTGAATCGACGGTAACGACTTAGTAAATCGTCACGACTAATTCCAGCTTTTTGATGCGCCTCCTCTACTCCTTGAAAAAAATGAATGACATCTACTACTTCTTCTGTAGACCAGTCTAGTGATATTGGCATGTTCATCTATTTTACCCCTTCCTAATCTTCCTAGTTACAAAGATCGCTGAATTTGATATACTCAACTTTGTTTTAGTTATTTTAGGTTATTAATGACCTACATTCTTTTATAAAGAGGTGTGCTATTTGCCCAGATCACAACATGTAACACCAATATTCACAGGTGTTAAAGAACATGCACAAAAAAAACCCGTTCAATTTCATATCCCTGGACATAAACAAGGATCTGGAATGGAACCTGAATTTAGGCAGTTTATTGGAGAAAATGCCTTGTCGATAGATATGATTAATATAGCCCCTCTTGATGACCTTCATCATCCTTCTGGAATTATAAAGGAAGCGCAAGGTTTGGCTGCTGAAGCGTTTGGAGCCGATTACACATTTTTTTCTGTACAGGGCACTAGCGGAGCAATTATGACAATGATTATGTCTGTTTGTAAACCAGGTGAAAAACTGATTGTACCACGAAATGTCCATAAATCGATTATGTCTGCGATTATTTTTTCAGGAGCAATGCCGATATTTATTCACCCTGAGATTGATGCGACTCATGGAATTTCTCATGGTGTGACTGTATCATCTGCTGAGAAGGCTCTCGAAGCTCATCCTGATGCTAAAGGAATACTGGTCATCAACCCGACTTATTTTGGTATTGCAGGTGATTTGGAACAAATTGTTCAACTTGCGCACTCTTATTCCATTCCCGTATTAGTAGATGAGGCTCATGGTGTTCATATTCATTTTCATGACGAGTTGCCACTCTCTGCAATGCAAGCAGGCGCTGATATGGCTGCAACAAGTGTTCATAAGCTTGGAGGTTCACTAACTCAAAGCTCCATTTTAAACATAAAAGAAGGTCTTGTCTCCGCAAAACGAGTTCAGGCAATTATTAGTATGCTGACAACAACTTCTACATCGTATTTACTTTTATCGTCTTTAGATGCTGCTAGAAAACAACTAGCCATTAATGGTGAGGCTTTACTTACCGAAACTATCCAATTAGCAGAAAAAGCTCGTGCGCAAATTAACAAAATTAATGGATTGGTCTGTTTAGGTGATTCATTACTGTCACTACAATCCGCACATTCATATGATCCAACTAAATTAATTATTTCATTAAAAGGTTTAGGTATCTCAGGACATGATGCTGAGGTATGGTTGCGCGAGAATTTCACAATAGAAGTAGAACTTTCAGATCTATATAATATTCTTTGCATCGTTTCTTTTGGTGATACTGAAGAAAAAATGAATATACTCATTCACGCGTTAGAAACAATGTCTGAGCAATTTAATTTGACAAATCAACCGACTCACAGTTCATTCCCAATTCTTGTACCTGATGTACCAACTCTTGCGTTATCACCAAGAGATGCGTTCTATTCTGAGGTAGAAAGTGTTGCTTTTGCGGAATCTGCCGGTCGAATTATCGCAGAGTTTATTATGGTTTATCCCCCAGGCATCCCAATTTTGATTCCTGGAGAGATTATCACTCCTGAGAATCTAGACTATGTGCAAAAAAATCTAGAAGCTGGCTTGCCTGTACAAGGTCCAGAAGATGAAACGCTACAAACATTACTTGTTATTAAAGAACAACATGCGATTCGCTAAATTCAAATAAAAGAGAGCTTAAAGATTATATGTCTTTAAGCTCTCTTTTTTATTTAATCAAGTCAGGGTCAACAAATTCATATCCTTGTTCACGGAGTCCATCGATAATAGTCGGAAGTGCTTCATTTGTCCAATCTCGATCATGCATTAATAGGTTAGCCCCATTCTGGAGGAATTCACTGTTCACCATGATATCTGCTAGTGCATCTGCATCTTGATACTCTGATTCCCAGTCATAACCATATGTCCAATTCATTAAGGTCATACCCTCTTCTGCAACAAGCTCTTTTGAATAATCTGTGTTAGAGCCAAATGGTGCACGGAAAAAACGAGGACGCTCTCCAATAATCTCTTCTACGGTGTCACTAACCTCAACAATCTCTTCATACTGTTCTTCTTCAGATAACGACTTTAGATCTTGATGTGTCATTGTATGGTTCCCAATGGGAAAGCCCATATTATGTATTTCCTTAAGCTTTTCTTTTTCTTCATCCGTATTTAAAAAATGTCCATTTACAAAAAAGATAGCTTGAACATTATTTTCTTTTAAGGTTTGTGCCATCTCAACGGCATGTTTATCCGGTGCATCATCAAATGTTGCAAGTACTACTTCAGGATTTGCATCCTCAAGTGGATCAACCGTCCAGATAACATCATTAATCTCATACTCCGGCTCTACTTCTTCTACTACTTCTTCACTATCCTCTTGTTCATCACTATCATCTGGATCTATTTCTTCTGTTGGCTCTTCTACCTCTTCAGGCTGCTCCTGCTGTTGATCTGGCTCTTCTTCGGTTATTTCAGGTGTATCCGCTTCTTGAGATGCAGAATTACAAGCAGCTAGCATCAACATGCTCATTGATCCATAGATCATTGTTTTTTTCATGCTTCTCCCCCTCACACTTTCAAACATGTGACTTATCTTAACAAAAACTTCCTTCTTGCGACAAGCATTCTGTTAAGGATTCTGCATTGTTACACACTTTGATGAGTGGTTTTTCTTGATAAGGTAAATAATAAGTTCAACATAAATATCAGTTTTTCTAGATAAATGTTTAACATTGTCGTTTTTGAGGTACATATCTCTTTGATATGATTGTTTTTAATCGTTATATTCGGTTTGTGATTATTACGTAATTATGATAGCGTAGGGAACGTTGCACATCTTTCGAGGAGGAGAAAAGAATTTGAAAAACACGACATCAGTATTTATGATTTCTATTATTATTGCTATAGCTTTTATTTTATGGGGAGTTTTACTTCCAAATAATCTTGACTCCGTTACATCGACTGTTCAAGGATTTTTAACGGGTCAATTAGGTTGGTTTTATTTATTAGCTGCCACCTTTTTTGTAGGGTTTTCTATCTATCTTATCTTTAGCCCATATGGAAAAATCAAACTGGGTAAACCCGATGAAAAACCTCAATATAGCTTTTTGACTTGGTTTGCATTCTTGTTTACTGTTGGCATGGGGATCGGTCTTGTATTCTGGGGGGCGGCTGAACCGATCAGCCATCTAAACACCCCATTTAGAGCAGATCCAGGTACTAACCAAGCTGCAGCAGAAGCCATACAGTACTCTATGTTCCACTGGGGTATTCATCCTTGGGCGATTTATTCTGTTGTTGCATTGTGCCTTGCTTACTTTCAGTTTAGAAAAGACGAACCGGCTATGTTTAGCTCAACACTTCGTCCACTGGTAGGAAATAGAGTTGATGGAGGACTAGGTACCACTATTAATGTATTTGTTGTCATAGCAACTGTTTTTGGTGTAGCTACCTCTCTAGGCTTTGGAGCAGCACAAATTTCAGGAGGCTTAGGGTTCCTATTTCCATCTATCTTAAATCTTAACCCTACATTTCTTAATTTGATTGTCATTGTTATTGTAACAATATTGTTCAGTGTATCTGCTCTTACTGGTATTGATAAAGGTATTCGATATTTGAGTAATCTTAATGTCTACCTTGCAATAGCACTTATGTTATTTGTTCTTTTTGCTGGATCAACAGCATATATGATGGGTGTCTTCACACAAGGAATTGGTAATTATCTTCAAAACTTCATTAACATGAGTTTTTCACTTGATATTTATGATTCAGAAAATACATGGATTCAAGACTGGACTTTATTTTATTGGGCTTGGTGGATTTCTTGGTCTCCATTTGTTGGATCATTTATTGCTCGTGTTTCAAGAGGGCGTACAATTAGAGAGTTCGTTATTGGTGTTATAGCCGTACCTGCACTTTTCGGGGCATTATGGTTTAGTGTTTTTGGCGGAGCCGGCATACAGCTTGAAAGAATCGGTAGCGGTATAGGTGAGATGATTGCAACATCAGGTGAGGAAGTTGCTTTGTTCGCTCTACTAGAGCAATTCCCGTTTACTATGTTTGTATCTTTAGTTGCATTAGTATTAATAGGCTCATTTTTTGTAACGTCTGCAGACTCAGCTACAGTTGTTCTAGGCATGCAAACGACTGGTGGTATGCTTAATCCTCCAAATGTTGTTAAATTGGTATGGGGTCTCGTTATTTCTGGAACTGCTGCAGTTCTACTAACGTCTGAACAAGGACTGAATGCCCTTCAAACTACCGCAATCATAGGAGCCTTTCCATTTACGTTCATTATGATTATGATGGTTGTCGCATTAATGAAGTCACTTGGAGACGAGAAACCACTTCTAGCTCAAGATAAAGAACGTCTTCGTCAAGAACGCGCTAGATTAAAAAGTGAGCAAAATAAACTAAAAGAAGAAAAAGAGAAATTTCGTAAGGCGAAGATCGATAGCCTTAAAAATAAAAAATAAATAAAGAAAGCCGAGATTTTAACACTATTCTCGGCTTTCTTTTTACTATCTATTTCTATTTCATTACATTTATGTTACTTTCCATCTTGTTAGATCGAAACATGATAAACTGAAAATATTGATTGTTAAGTTAAGACATACTGAAGGGAAGTGAGAGAGATTGAATAAGTGGCTAATTATACTGAGTTCTTGTGCACTGTTAATACTGACAAGCTGTATTGCTGCGTCAACCTCACCCTCCAGCCCTATTAGTCAAACACAAGAAGACGCCCCTGTTGCAGTCCTTTTTTCAGATGCTGACAATCCGGAACGTGAACAAGAAACTAATTACTACGATGCTCTTATTGAACTGAGTAGCGATTATCCAGATGAAATGCCCGAGCTAGTTATTGTTGATTCATCTGATCAAGAAAAGATTCAGTATTACGATATTGTACAATTTCCAACCATCCTCTGTCTTGATGGTGAAGATATTTCACTTAGAATTGAGGGTATGAATAAAAAAGAAGAAATCTTAATGCTTTTATCTAATCTTCTAGAACTTAACATAAAAATGGGATAAGCACTCAAAAAATCTTCTATAGCAGAAGGTTTTTTTATTTTGTATCTAAATAGAGGTTGGAACAGATGTATCCTGATAACCTAAAAAGATAAGCGATCCTAATTTGATTATGATCGTTCATCTTTTGGCTTGGTTTCAAATGAAACCTGAGATAAGTAAAAACCAAGCTTAGGGCGTAAATGGGGGCTCACGTGAGGCTTCATATACTCACCCGTCGCCCTGCGCGTACGGTGAGTATATCCGCTGCTGCTGTAGCTTTATCCATTTTAAAATGGATAAAAAACCTCCCAAATGAATGGGAGGTTTTTAATGATTACATGATATGGATAGGAGATCCTAGTGCAACTTCAGCTGCTTCCATAGTGATTTCACCAAGTGTTGGATGTGCATGAATAGTAAGTGCGATGTCTTCTGCAGTCATACCAGTTTCAATTGCAAGTCCTAACTCAGCAATCACGTCAGATGCGTTTACACCAGCAACCTGTGCTCCAATTAGTAATCCATCTTCTTTACGAGTGATAAGCTTCATGAAGCCTTCAGTATCATTAAGAGATAGAGCACGTCCGTTGGCAGCGTAAGGGAACTTAGATGCTTTTACATCGTAGCCAGCTTCTTTTGCTTCTGCTTCTGTGTAACCAACTGTTGCAAGCTCTGGATCAGAGAAACAAACAGCAGGAATACCTAGATAGTCGATCTCAGACTTTTCGCCAGAGATTACTTCTGCAGCCACTTTACCTTCATAAGAAGCTTTGTGAGCAAGTGCAGGACCTTCTACGATATCACCAATAGCAAAGATGTTCTTAACACTTGTACGAGTTTGCTTATCGATTTTGATTAGACCACGGTCTGTCATTTCGATACCAATTGCTTCAAGTCCAAGCTCTTCTGTGTTGGCTTTTCGGCCAACTGTAACCAATAGGTAATCAGCATCAATTACTTGCTCTTCCCCTTTGATTTCAGCTTTTACTTTTACGCCATCAGCAGACTCTTCAACTCCAAGTGCTTTCGCATCTGTGTGAATCGTTACGTTGTTCTTCTTCAAGCGTTTTTCAACTAACTTGGCCATTTGCTTCTCGAATCCAGGAAGAATTTGCTTCGCCCCTTCAACAATAACTACTTCAGCACCAAGATTTGAATAAGCACCAGCTAACTCAACGCCGATGTATCCACCACCGATTACAACCATTTTCTTAGGTACTTCTTTAAGAGCAAGAGCACCTGTAGAACTGATTACACGATCAGTAAATTTGAAAGATGGAAGTTCAATCGGGCTTGAACCTGTAGCGATGATGCAGTTCTTAAATTTGTATGTTGTCGCGCTGTTTTCATCAGCAACTTTAACTGTATCTTCAGAAGAGAAATAAGCTTCTCCTTGAACATAATCAATTTTGTTCCCTTTGAAAAGGCCTTTAACTCCACCAGTTAGTTTATCAACAACTGATGATTTCCATTCTTGAACTTTTTCGAAGTTAACAGTAACATTTTCTGCTACAATTCCGATATCGTCAGAATGTTGAGCCGTGTGGAACTTGTGTCCAAGCTGAGATAAGAGCTTTTGAAGGAATACAACCTACGTTTAAGCAAACTCCACCGATTGTCCCTTTTTCTACAACTGTTACTTTCTGTCCAAGCTGAGCAGCACGAATTGCTGCTACATAACCTCCTGGACCTGAACCAATGATTAGTGTATCTACTTCGTTAGCGAAATCTCCTACAACCATTTGTTTAACCCTCCATTAAAAGTAATTGCGGATCGTTTAACAAGCGTTTTACATGATTGACTGCGTTTTGTGCTGTTACTCCATCAATTAGACGGTGGTCATAACTGAATGATAGTGCAAGCATTGTTGCCACAACAATCTCCCCGTTTTTCACAACTGCTTTGTCTTCAATACGGCCAATACCTAGAATAGCTACTTCCGGATGGTTGATTACTGGTGTGAACCACTGTCCACGAGCTGAACCAAGGTTAGAGATCGTGATTGATCCGCCTTTCATTTCAGCGCCAGAAAGTTTACCATCACGTGCTTTAACAGCTAGATCATTGATGTCATCAGCAAGCTCATAGATAGACTTACGATCAGCATTTTTCACAACTGGTACAACAAGCCCTTGCTCTGTATCAGCAGCGATTCCGATATTGAAGTACTTCTTGTAAACAATCTCTTGTGCATCGTCATCAATAGAAGCATTAAGTGCTGGATACTTTTTGATAGCTGATGTTAAAGCTTTTACAACGTAAGGAAGGTACGTAAGCTTTGTGCCTTGTTCAGCCGCTTGCTCTTTGTACTGCTTACGATGTGAAACAAGATTTGTTACTTCGATTTCATCCAAGTGAGTTACGTGTGGAGCAGTGTGCTTGGAGTTAACCATTGCTTTAGCAATAGCCTTACGAATTCCTTTAAGTGGAACACGCTCTTCAAGCTCTTCAGAAGATGCAGCTTGGAGCAGGTGTAGATGCAGAAGAAGTTGCTTTTTCTTCTTTCTCTTCAGATGCTTCTGTAGTTGCTGATGGTTGATCACCAGACAGATACGCTTCAATGTCTTCTTTAAGAACTCGTCCGTTTTTACCAGAACCACTTACAGCTTGGATTTTAACGTCTTTCTCACGAGCAAATTTACGCACAGAAGGCATAGCGATCACACGACTGTCATCGTTGCTATCTTCTGACTTAGCTTCTTTTGAAGTATCTGCAGATTTCTCTTCTTTAGAAGATGACTCTTCCTTAGAAGTTTCCTCTTTAGACTCTTCTTCTTTTGAAGGTGCAGCATCGCCAGAACCGTCATCAATTGTTAGGATAACATCTCCAACAACACTAACCGTTCCTTCTTCAACTTTTACTTCAATGATCTTACCGTCAACTGGAGAAGGAAGTTCAACAACAGATTTGTCGTTTTGTACTTCTAAAAGGATATCATCCTCTTTTACTTCGTCTCCTGCTTTTACAAACCACTTTACGATTTCACCTTCGTGGATACCTTCTCCCACTTCCGGAAGTTTATATTCATATGCCAAGCTCAAGCGCCTCCTTCATTATACCTTGATTTCTGTTCGTGTAAAAGGAAAGAACGACACCAAGTGACAGATATTCGACATGTACAACATAGACAAATGCCTTATCACAAGGTTTCGTTTCCTTTTTTGCTAAGAGCCTTACTATTTAATTCATTTAATTAAAAGTTTACAACTTCTTTTGCTTTTTCAACGATGTCTTTATGGTTAGGCAACCATAGGTCTTCCGCTGTAGCAAAAGCGTAAATAGTATCAGGTGCTGTCACACGTAATACTGGTGCTTCAAGAGAAAGAATCGCACGTTCAGTAATTTCAGCAACCACATTAGCAGCAATACCTGCTTGCTTTTGTGCTTCTTGAACAACAATTGCACGGTTTGTTTTTTCAACAGAAGCGATTACTGTTTCAACATCAAACGGGCTAACTGTCATTAAATCAATTACTTCTGCTTCGATTCCATCTTCAGCAAGCTCTTCAGCTGCTTTAAGTGAAGCTTGTACCATTGCGCCGTAAGCAACAATCGTAATGTCTTTACCTTCGCGCTTAATGTCTGCTTTTCCAAGCTCAATTGTGTACTCTTCCTCAGGAACCTCTTGACGGAAAGAACGGTACAATTTCATGTGCTCAAGGAATACAACAGGATCATTATCACGAATAGAAGAAATGATTAATCCTTTTGCGTCATAGGGATTTGAAGGAATAACAACTTTAAGACCAGGAGTCTGAGCCATAAGACCTTCTAGAGAATCCGCATGCATCTCAGGTGTTTTTACACCGCCACCAAATGGTGAACGAATTGTAATTGGCATTGTTTGTTTGCCACCTGAGCGATAACGCCAACGAGACATTTGTCCAGCAACAGAATCAAATACTTCAAATACAAATCCGAAGAATTGAATTTCCATAACAGGACGGTGGTCAGTTAAAGCAAGACCAATTGCTAATCCACCAATACCAGACTCAGCAAGTGGTGTATCAAATACACGATCCTCACCGAATTCTTTTTGAAGGTTTTCTGTTACACGGAATACTCCGCCGTTATTACCTACATCTTCACCAAAAACAAGTACATCTTCATTTGCTTTAAGCTCATTACGAAGACCATCCGTAATGGCTTGAGCCATTGTCCAATTACCCATGACTTAATTCGACTCCTTTGCCGTAAATTCTTCCAATTGCTCGCGAATATTAACAGGAGCTTCTTCAAACATATTATTAAGCATTCCAGTTACCTTCATCTTAGGCTCTTGGTCCGCTTTTTTGATTGCTTCTTTAATTTCTTCTTTTGCTTTTTCGGTTACTTCGTTTTCTTGCTCTTCACTCCAAAGCTTTTTGCCTTCAAGGAATTTGCGGAAACGAATAAGTGGATCTTTTTTCGCCCACTCATCATCTTCTTCAGATGTACGGTAGCGAGTTGGATCGTCACCAGCCATAGTATGAGCACCATAACGATAAGTAAGTGTTTCAATCAATGTAGGACCTTCACCAGCAAGAGCACGCTTACGAGCCTCAGTTGTTGCTGCGTATACAGCAAGAACATCCATTCCATCAACTTGAATGCCTTCAATACCAGCAGCTACAGCTTTTTGTGCAATTGTTTTTGCAGCTGATTGCTTTTCAACAGGTACTGAGATAGCAAAACGGTTATTTTGAACAATAAACACTGCCGGTGCATTGTACGCGCCTGCAAAGTTCATTCCTTCATAGAAGTCCCCTTGAGAAGCTCCACCGTCACCAGTGTAAGTAATACAAATATTTTCTTTCTTTTTACGTTTAAGTCCAAGTGCTACTCCAAGCCGTTTGCACAATTTGTGCACCGATGATGATTTGCGGAACTGCCACATTTAAGCCATCCGGAAATTCACTACCAGCGACATGTCCACGAGACCAAAGAAATGCTTGATAAAGTGGTAGACCATGGAATACAAGTTGAGGGATATCACGGTAACCTGGAAGAATCCAGTCCTCTTTGTCTAATGCAAAATGTGAACCAAGCATAGAAGCTTCTTGTCCAGCCATTGGTGCATAGAAACCAAGGCGACCTTGACGATTTAATGCAATCGCACGTTGATCCCAAATACGCGTATAAACCATACGACGCATAATCTCCTGTAATTGTTCGTCGCTTAGATCAGGCATTGCTGATTCATTTACGACTTCGCCTTCCTCATTTAGAATTTGGAAGGTTTCAAATTGCTCTTCTACTTGCTCAATGGTTTTTGTACTCAATTTGTCCACCTCATCCTTTCATTTTCATCGTTCGCGTTAGTCCATATCTTTTGTGCAAGAAACTACAAAGTTCACTCAGTTAGGATACCCAATGTCTAAAGATCCATAACCTCAATATTGCTTATCTAAACGTTTTTTGTATTGTTTGTTGCACTAGTGATATATAGAGACAAAAGCGACCTAAAAACATCTAAAACTTAGAGTATAACTGTATTAGTAATAAAATAGAAATACTGATACACTCGTCTACTTGATCTAGTCTACCTTACAGTCACTAATACAGTCAATTCTTTTGTATTAATTAGAAAGACAACGTTTGTATTCCGGCACATTTTTGTTAAAAACCCATCTGTGTTATACAGCACATCTAAATATACTGGTACAGTTTAGCTCAATTGTGTTAGTTAAACGTCACATCTAAGTCCGCTGATTCATAAAAGGTTCGTTTTGTCTGGTTATATGTATCCGTCAAGCTGTTAAATTGCTCTGTAGCGTCAGTTATCTCTTGATATTTGCTGTTCACTTGTTCAATTTGATCCTCTAGCTCGCTTACATCTAAATCCTCTTGGCCAAGTAGTTGGTATAATTGTTCATCTAAATCCAGTGACTCTGCGTATAGTCCATTCAAAGTGGTGTAACTTTCATATCGGTTATCCATGGCTTCTTGAACGTCGTTTGCAAGATTTCTTGTTTCTTCGTTATCAATGCTTTCAAATTCAGCTTCTGCTTTTGAAGCTTCCTCATAACCTGCTTCAATACCTTTTTTCTCTTCTTCGAGCAATTCACGTCTTGTTTCAACAGATTCTAATAATTGATCAGTCAATGAAACAATTGAATCATATTCGTCCATTCCAAGCTCAATTACTTCTTCATACCATCCTTGTTCTTGTTGTTCTGCTTCCTGCAATAAGGATTGTTGTTCTGCAAATACCGATTCTTCCTCTACTGCAGCTTCAAAATGATCATAGACAGTTTGCTCTGGGTCAGTGCTACATGCTGCAAGCATAGCTCCTAATGAAACGACAGAGAGTAGTCCTACTATTTTTTTCATATTAATGTACCTCCTATTCAAACGTCCTCTAAATTTTGACACATGTTGAGAAAGCCCGTCAATGAAAATAAACAAAGCAAATATAATCATTATGGGCATTCGTCCAGCCATAATTTTTTTTTTGCATATGGTATGAGTGAATCGTCTATTAGGCGATAAATTAAAGGAGGTTTTTTAAATGGGATATGGATATGGTGGACATTGTGACGAATGTTATGATCCTTGTGGATATGGATACGGTGGACCAGTAGGTGGATATGGACACGAAAAAGGTGGAAAAGGCTTTGCTTTAATCGTTGTTCTGTTTATTCTTCTTATCATTGTTGGAGCTTGCGGACTTGGCGGAGGATACAAATAAGAACTCTTTTTAGAGGATAAGGGGTGAGACTCCCCTTCTTACATAGCTATTTTATCAATAACTCTTGCTATTTCTGTCACTTCTTTTTAAAGTATAGCTAGAGATTAAAGGAGTGAATCGAATGTTAACAATGAAAGATATTGTACGTGAGGGAAATCCGGTTCTTCGAAAAGTTGCTGAGCCTGTTTCTATACCTCCATCCCAAGAGGATATTGATACCTTAAATGAAATGCTTGAATACCTAATTAACAGCCAAGATCCTGAGATCTCCGAGAAATACGATCTTCGTCCTGGAATCGGGATTGCCGCGCCACAAATTGGTGTATCTAAACGTATGTTTGCCCTTCATCTTATTGATGAAGCGGATAATGAATATAGTTTAGGATTGATTAATCCAAGAATAATTAGCCATTCAGTTGAAGAAACACATCTTGATAACGGTGAAGGCTGCTTATCTGTTGAACGAACCATCGAGGGTTTAGTACCACGGTATTCTCGGATTACCATAAAAGCAACAACTATTGAAGGGGAAGAAATCAAACTTCGCTTACGCGGCATCGCAGCTATCGCCTTTCAACATGAGCTTGGATCATTTAAATGGAATTATGTTTTATGACCGAATTGAAGGATTTGAAGATTCGTTAAAAAAAGAGCTATAAATGGAGAGGTAACCAAAGAGGCCACTTGCGCCTCTTTTTTTGTGTGTAATTATCAAAATTTACCTGAAACATTTTTATGACAAGCTACACATACTACATTTATACAATTCTATACGCCTAATATTCTTCTTAAAGGTGGAAAGGAGCCCAATCATGTTACGTAGATTAAAAAAGAGATTAATTAAAAACTGTCGAAATTTATTATCTAAAAATCGTCTACTTGAGGTTTAAAACCACTATTTCATGAGAAAACTGGATGGCTAAAGAGCTAACAAAACAGATGAATTTTAGCTTTCTAAAAAAGAATCAATGAAATAAACCAGGCATTGCTTTATAATGAGTGTTAAACAATGTCTAAGGAGAGGTAAGAATGAGTATATTTAAAGTATTTTTTCAAGAATCACCAAGCGAGGTTCCAGTCCGTGAATGGACACAGTCTGTTTATGTAGAAGGGGAATCAGAAGCAGACGTCCGCAAAAAACTAGCTTCTCGGCAATATAATATTGAATTTGTAACATTACTCTCTGGAGCTCATCTTGAATACGAGCAAAATAGCGAAGATTTCAAAACGGAGACTGTTTAATTAATGAAACAAACTAAAAATAACCAAACAGCCGTCTTTGCATTAGGTGGCTTGGGTGAAATTGGTAAAAATACGTATGCAGTCCAGTTTCAGGATGAAATTATCTTAATCGACGCCGGAATTATGTTTCCAGAGGACGAACTTCTCGGTATTGATTATGTCATCCCTGATTATAGCTATCTTGTTAAAAATGAAGATAAAATTAAAGGTCTTTTTATTACACACGGACATGAAGATCACATCGGTGGAGTCCCTTATTTATTAAAGGCCATTAATGTACCTATTTATGGTGGTAAATTGGCTCTTGGTTTGCTTAAAGGTAAACTGGAAGAGCATGGGCTGCTACGTTCAGCTAAGCTTCATGAAATTCATGAGGATGAGGTAGTAAAATTCACTAAAACATCCGTATCTTTTTTCCGAACAACGCATAGTATTCCTGATGCATACGGAATTGTCGTTAAGACACCCCCAGGTAATGTTGTACATACTGGTGACTTTAAATTTGACTTCACTCCTGTAGGAGAACCTGCTAACCTTACAAAAATGGCTAAAATCGGTGAAGAAGGTGTACTTTGCCTACTTTCCGATAGTACAAACAGTGAAATTCCTGAGTTCACAATGTCTGAACGCAAGGTTGGCGAAAGTATTGATGGTGTGTTCCGAAAAGTAGACGGCCGCATTATATTCGCTACTTTTGCGTCAAATATCCATCGTTTGCAGCAGGTGATTGAATCAGCTGTTATTCACGGACGTAAGGTAGCTGTATTTGGTCGAAGCATGGAATCAGCGATTAATATCGGTCAAGATCTCGGCTATATCTCGGCACCTAAAAATACATTCATTGATTATTCACAGCTGAATAAGCTTCCTGACAGTCAAGTTGTTATTTTGTGTACGGGCAGTCAAGGGGAGCCAATGGCCGCCCTATCTCGTATTGCTTTTGGTACACACAGACAAATACAAATCATTCCTGGTGATACAGTTGTCTTTTCTTCTTCACCAATCCCAGGAAACACATTAAGTGTAAGCAAAACAATTAACCAGCTGTACCGAGCTTGGTGCAAATGTTATACACGGACCATTAAGCGATATCCATACTTCCGGTCACGGTGGTCAGGAAGAACAAAAATTAATGCTTCGCTTAATGAAACCAAAATATTTTCTTCCGATTCATGGAGAATATAGAATGCTTAAAATGCATAGTAAGCTTGCACAAGATTGTGGTGTTGCACCAGAAAATTGCTTTATTATGGATAACGGTGATGTGCTTGCCCTTCATCCAGATGAAGCTGGTGTAACTGGTAAAGTACCGTCTGGTTCTGTTTATGTCGATGGAAACGGAATCGGGGATATCGGTAATATTGTGCTTCGTGATAGAAGAATTCTTTCTGAAGAAGGACTCGTTATCATTGTTGTTAGTTTAAATATGAAAGAATTTAAGGTAACAGCAGGACCAGATATTATCTCACGTGGCTTTGTATACATGCGCGAATCTAGTGATTTAATCTATGAAGCCCAGAAGCTATTGGCTAAACATCTTGCCAATGTGATGGAACGTAAAACGACACAATGGTCTGAGATTAAAAACGAATTGGCTGATACATTAGGTCCTTTCCTATACGAACGTACTAAACGTAAGCCAATGATTTTGCCAATCATTATGGAAGTGTAAGAAGGTATTTAATTATTCTACAAAGAAGAACGGTCCTAAAAATCAGGATCGTTCTTTTTTGGGTTTCAATATACATATGCGAAAACGGGGATTCTGCAGTCATTCCGCTCCCGGGATGGGGGGCACGCTTTCCGTGGGCGGGCGTAGATTCTCCGTATACACCTCCCCTCTTCGTGATCATATCCCCAAAAATTACCCAAACAAAAAAAACCGCACATTATGCACGGTTTTTGAGTTACTCTCTATTCTTTAATTCCTAATACACGGTTCACACGTTTTGTCAGCATTTTCATACCGCCACCGCCTGCTTGGAAATGGCGAAGTTGACCTTCTTCGTCAAATACATAATAAGCTGGTACGTATTCATTTTCAAATGCATCTGTAAGTTTGTGCTCGTTATCAACAAAAATCGGTTGATCAATGCTGTGCTCTGCTGCCACTTTTTTAATCTCTTCAATATCTAGATCTTTTTCAGAGCGAGGCATATGAACAGCAATAACATTTAACTGATCTTTGTAGTTATCACGGAACTCATTAACATTTGGCATTGCTTCCTTACATAGTCCGCAGCTCACAGACCAAAAATGAATTAATGTTGGTTTTGTTCCAACTAGATCTTCTTTAGTTAGCTGACCGTTTAGCCATTCTGTTGCGCCATCAAGCTCTGGCATTTGTGAACGTAATTTTAAAGCCATAGTATGTCATCTCCTTAGATTTAGATAAAAGAAAAGGCCTAACAAGTAAACTGCTAGACCTTTTTAGACAACTCCAATCAACTTATAGAGTTGCTTGTCCTGGCTTCCAGTTTGCTGGGCAAAGTCCACCAGTTTGAAGTGCTTGAAGCACACGTAGAGTTTCATCTACATCGCGACCAATATCATTGTGGTTTACAACAGAATATTTTAGTTCGCCTTCTGGATCAATGATGAACAATCCACGAAGAGCGATACCTTCATCTTCAATTAATACACCGTACTCACGAGAGATTGCGTGGTTTGTATCAGCAGCAAGTGAGTAGTTTAAGTCACCAAGACCATTCTCATCACGTGAAGTGTTGATCCATGCTTTGTGAGTGTGGATTGTGTCAGTAGAAACACCAACAATCACAGCGTCAAGATCATCAAATTCATCATTACGGTCGCTCATTGATGTAATTTCAGTAGGACATACAAATGTAAAATCCATTGGATAGAAGAAAAGAACCGTCCATTTATCATTTTTCATATTTTCTTCAAGACTAACTCGTCCAAATTCTTTGTTTGGGAAAACAGCCTCCATATCAAATCGTGGTGCCTGTTTACCTACCATACGTTTATCAGACATTCAAAATTCCTCCCTCAACTAATTCAAAACTTTCTACCTTTGTTATTATAAAAGACACACTATTTTTAGTCAATATTAAATAATAATGAATTTAAATTAGTGTTTTCATCTATAATAAGCTCTACGATGTAGTGTACCCACTATATCAATGGTTAAACTTAAGTCGTGCATTTCTAAGTATACTTCTTTTTGCTTCAGTAAGGAAACGATATGCACTCATTTTCTCATTAGTCAACATTTGAGATTCTCATGTGCCTATGCTACGATTTAAGACGTTAAGGAATAATGTACATGTTGTAGGAGCTGATGTGAAAATGGATATGAATTGGTTAAACACTTTTAATTGGGGCGTCATTGCCATGGATGGTTTACTCTTAATCGGTAAATTACTCATAGCTTTTATAGCCTTTTATGTGGCGAGGGCAATTGGTCGAAAGGTCATCTCTCAATCCTTTACTAAAATGAAGAAACAACGAAATATCTCTGCAGGACGTAGCCATACTTTAGAGAAACTTACGGTTAACATCCTTTCCTATGTGCTGATTTTTATTTTAGTAACCTTTATAGCTGAAATGTTTGGCTTATCGCCAAGTGCCTTAATAGCCGGTGCTGGTGTGGTAGGGCTTGCTGTTGGTTTTGGTGCACAAGGTCTAGTAAGTGATGTTGTAACGGGCTTTTTTCTATTACTTGAGAAACAAGTGGATGTTGGTGACTATGTTACAGTAGCCGGTCTCGATGGGATTGTAGAAGAAGTCGGCCTAAGAACCACACAAATTCGTGGCTTTGACGGCACCCTCTATTTTATCCCTAACCGTAATATCACAGATGTTCACAATCATTCGCGCGGGAATATGCGAGCGTTGGTTGATGTCAGTATCCCATATGAAGAGAATATGGACGAAACCATTAAAGTAATTCAAGACGCCTGTGCCGATCTTGGTGACGTGAAAGAATTAATTAAAGAAGGACCGGACGTTGTCGGTGTAGAAGATCTGACCACCTCCCTTGTCACCATTCGTGTTATTGCAAAAACAGAGAATATGCACCAATGGACCGTAGAGCGCCACATACGTAAAGTGATTAAACAAGCAATGGATGAATATAAACGATCGAAAGAAGAAGACAATTAAACAAAAAGAAGTGGGAGCACAATCTTCCCGCTTCTTTTTTTGTACTATTTCCCGCTTTTTATCTCTTCTATCATCTTGATATATTGCAAATCGCCTATTCCGTATTGCGGAAACAGCGTAAACATTTTTCTTATCAAATCCATTTGCGGCATGTCCAAGTGATTTTTTATATACGAAGTCAATTCATTCTCTTTCTTCTGATAGTCAAGATATAACCTAATTCCTTGATACATAACAGGTATCATACGGTTTGTAGGAAGCTGTTTGTTAATCATCACTTGATTGTAGATGTCTTCAAAACCTCCAAGCTCAATTTCTGTTTCTTCCACATCAAATGACTGCTCTATTTCTTTGACCATATGAAAATATACTTTCCCTATATAACCCTGTTGTTCTAAGTATGCTAATAGTGTCAGCATATTCATCTGACAAAACATATCGTTACCAAACCATAAAATAATACACGTATATTTATTTTTAAATAAAGGTTCTAATGCAGTTATAACCGTCGTCTCGTATTCGTTGATTGGTACGTAATGTCCGGCCGCTCTTATTTTTATAAATTCTGGACTGAAAATCTCTTTACTCGTTTGATTAGAGCACATCGCTTCATTAAAAGGGACATAGTCACTATGCTCCATTAATTTCTCTTTACTAAATTCTTCATACATGAGTTGTCCATTCAACACATTTAATATATCTTGATCGAATTGCTGTTGTACTTTATTTTGTAAGGCTTCTATTTTCATTTTTTCGGATATATCCATTGAGAACACCCCTTTTACACCATTCATATTTAATTTTACTATGGTCTGTAATGGCTGTGGATTTTTTCGATAAGCGGCCGGGCTAATCCCGTATATTTTCTTAAATGCTCGTGTAAAAGCTTCTTGAGAAGAGAATCTATATTTGTAAGCAATATCAATCATTTTTTGATTTGATTCTTTTAGATCGATTGAAGCAAGATAAACTTTTCGAAGAGATATATATTTTTTTATCGTCATTCCGGCCAATTGATGGAATTTAAACGAACAATAATAAGGTGAGTAACCCATGTAACAACCTAATTCTTTTAATGAAAAGTCCTCAACCAAATGATTTTCTATCCAGTTAATCATTTTTTGCATCATTTCGTCCATATACACCTCCTTCCATCATTATAAAGGAGATGGATCTCTTATTTTTGATATAGGTTGTGTTTTATAAAAAAAGAACTGTAACACCGTCTAAATATCCGACAGATGTAACAGTTCTGTGTTTGAAAAAGATTATATTTGGCTTCCTAATGTATGCTCTACACGCTCACACACATCAGCTGCAGACATTCCATCTGCATTAATGACGGTTCCCTGCGTCACATGAGTTTGTATACCCATTACATTTTGATCTTGGCCTGATATTACACAGCAGTCACACGACTCGGCATCACTTTCTTGTTTAAGTGAAATGACTTCATGCCCTTTTGATGTTAATTCCTCGCTTACAGATGTTAAAGACTGTTCTACTCCAATACGAGCCATATAAAATTCCTCCTAGACATTAAATAGGTTGCGTTGCTAGCTTACCCAGAAGGTTAAATGTTATTCGATGCCACCACTAATAAAAAAACAGGTGAAACGGACACTACAATGACCGTTTCACCTGTCGAACTATTTTTTCATTTTCCATGTAAAATATGAAGTGAGATGTGTTACTGCTTTTTCTATTGCATCTTCATTCGGGTTTAGTCGTGCATCATGTAGGCCGTAGGGGCTGTCTACACCTAACCAGAACATAAATCCAGGTATTTGTTCGAGAAAGTATCCAAAATCCTCACCTGTCATTGCAGCAGGCGCTTCAACAAATGCAACATCGGCATCCCTTTTGGCAAATGTCATATACTCTTGGGTCAATTCTGAATGATTGGCGACTTGGCAATAGTTACTGCCATAATCAATGGTGAGTTCGCATTCAAATGATGCTTCAATACCCTTAGCCATTGCTTCTATTCGACGTTTTATCTCTGTCATTGATTCAATGGACAAACTACGAATGGTCCCTTCAACTCTAGCTGATTCAGCAATAATATTCTGCTTCGTGCCACCTTGAATTACACCAATAGTAACAACGCCAGCATCAAGTGGATTCACATTTCGAGCTACGATTGTTTGCAGCTGTGTCACAAAATGACTTGCTGCAACAACCATATCTCTTGCCGTATGAGGATAGGCTGCATGTCCGCCTTTTCCTTTTAGATCAATAAAAAGCTCTGAGGTATTGGCAAATAGTAATCCTTCTCGAGTAGATACCGTTCCAACAGGAAGCTCCGGAGCGATATGCAGTGCCACAATCTGATCTGGCCACCATTCTTTCAGCACACCTTCCTCAAGCATTGGTTTTGCACCACCTGGTCCTTCTTCTGCAGGTTGAAAGACAAACAATACATTGTCAGTAGGACGATGCGCAGAAAAGTGAGAAAGCACACCGAGAGCAATGGTCATGTGGAAATCATGACCACATGCATGCATCATGCCACTATGTTTGGAGACAAATTCTTGAATACCTGAACGTTCTTCAATTGGTAATCCATCGATATCTGTACGATACGCTAAGGTTTGACTCGGGTCCGATCCTTTAATGTACACGATCACACCAGTACGCCACAGCTTAATGCTCCAGTACTCGTGAATCATTGGCTCCAGAACATCTAATATGAGCTGCTGTGTTTTTGTTTCCTGAAAACCGATTTCTGGAATCTGGTGAAATTGTCGTCTAAGATTTAGTAGTTCTTCTGATGTCATTCACTCACCTCTTGTAACACGTCTCTAAATAGTTGTAAGAAATATTCAATCTGCTCATCAGACACAATTAATGGTGGAAGTAAGCGAATAATTGTCTGCTGAGTCACATCAACTAACATGCCTCGTTCTAATAATGTTTGCTGAATTTCTTTTACTTTACTTGCATCAAACTTCATGACTATTCCAATCATCATTCCTAAACCACGGATTGACTCAATGTGCTCGGCAAATTCGTTTTGCAAAGACTGTAATTCAGTTTGGAGCTTCTCTGAAGCGCGACGTCCCGCTTCTAAAACACCATCATCGATTAACAACTTCAACACCGTGTTTCCAAGCGCTGCACTTAACGGAGATGGAGCAAAGGTTGTACCATGATCACCTGGTTTAAATAATTCCCCATGTTCTGCTTTTACAATGATCCCACCTAGGGGAAGGCCTCCACCTATTCCTTTTGCAAATAACACGACATCTGGTTTTACGGATGTGTGCTGATAGGCAAACAGCTTTCCAGTTCGACCAATTCCTGTTTGAATTTCATCCATGCAGAATAACACACCATACTGCTGACAAAGTTTGGCTGCTTGTTCCAGATAATTTGATTCAAGCGGAACAACACCACCAGAACCAAGAACCGGTTCCATTAAAAGAGCAGCGGGTTTCTTTTCTTTTAATACAGCTTCAAGCGCCTTAATATCATGTGGCTCGACATCATACACTGGAAACTCGCTAACTGGAAAGTCCTGATACACACCAGGTTGACGGGTTAACTTTAATGCACCTAACGTACGACCATGAAAGCTTTTTTTCAAAACAACGATCCCGTCTTGGCCAGTCTCTTGCTGTTTTGTCCATTTATGAACGAGTTTAATCACTGCTTCTGTCGCCTCTGCTCCAGAGTTTGTATAGAATACCTTTCCAGGAAACGTTACTGCGAGCAGTCGTTCAGCTAACTCAACTGCCGGTTTATTGACATAAAGGTTTGAAATATGAAGGAATTTCTCTCCTTGATCTCGTAATGTTTGCACAATCTCCGGGTGAGAATGGCCAACAATATTAACCGCTAATCCTGTAATAAAATCGAGGTAACGCTTGCCATTTTCATCAATTAGTTCAGCACCTTCACCTCGGTCAATGACCAGTGGTAGCTTTCCATAAGTGTTCATTATGACTTCTTTGTTACGCTCGTTCCAATTAGACATTTCCCCACTCCTCATTTGCTCACTAAATGAAAAAAAGCCTTGTCACCTGTACTGGCGACAAGGCTTCTCCCTATCAAACATCCGTATTAGTCGTTTAGACGACGAAGTTCTTGTTTAATCTCAGTTTTGCTCTTTGTTTTCTCATCAATTTCCTTAATCACACGTGCAGGCGTACCAGCAACTACCGTGTTAGCTGGAACATCCTCAATTACAACCGCACCAGCTGCAACTACAGCACCTTTTCCTACTGTCACACCTTCAAGAACAACAACGTTTGCACCAATTACAACGTCATCTTCAACGATTACAGGCTTAGCAGAAGGCGGCTCAATGACACCAGCTAGGACTGATCCTGCACCTACGTGACAGTTTTTACCGACCGTTGCGCGTCCTCCAAGTACTGCATTCATATCAATCATCGTACCTTCACCGATAACAGCACCGATATTGATACTTGCACCCATCATAATAACAGCGCCTTTACCAATTTCAACCTGGTCACGAATGATCGCACCTGGTTCAATTCTAGCTTCAATTCCTTTTAGATCAAGAAGTGGAATGGCAGAGTGACGACGGTCATTTTCGACTACATAGTCTTCAATCTTTGCGCTGTTTTCCTTAATAGCCGCTTCGATATCAGCCCACTCACCAAAAAGCACACCTGTTTGTCCGTTAATAAAAGCTTGTGTATCCGCGCCAAAAGAGATTCCATCAAGGTCTCCCTTAATATGTACTTTTACCGGTGTTTTCTTTTTGCTTTCTGATATAAATTTAATAATTTCATTTGCATCCATTTGTTTCATGTCGTCATCCTCCTAGCAGTTACGTTGCAGTATACACATAATCATAAAGACTTCCCTCTCAAATTGCAATGCAAATCATCCCAATAGAATAATTAAGAGTGTGATCGTTGGGATACTTATGATTGTTGTAATGAGCGTTACACTTGATACGAGCTTTGGTTGTGCTTGAAACTGGACAGCATACATAACAATTGTCGCCGCTGATGGCATTGCAGCTGACACTATTAATACTTTGCCTAGTAAAGGATCAATCGGCATCACCATTACAAGTAACCATGCGATTAAAGGAGAAATAAACATTCTTAAAACAACACTAAAGGTAATATTAGCCCAATCAAAATGTCCCCATTTAATCATCGCTAGCTGCATTCCAAGAATGACCATAACCATTGGGATCGCCGCATCTGAAATAAGGTCAATCGTTCCAAATAAATTTTCTGGTACTCTTAAGTTGAACACATTAAGTAAAAGCGCAAGGACAGCTGCATAAGAAGCAGGCATTTTTGCAACGGACTTCATCGCAATACGAATTCCGGCTTTACCTTTAACCGCATAATAGACTCCAAAAAAGTTCATGAGGATAGATTGGAGCACCATTGCAGAGATAGCGAATTCAAAACCAGCTTCACCATAAGCAAATAAAATAATCGGTGTACCGTAATTACCAGTGTTCATAAAGGCCGTAGAAAGAATGAGTGCGTTTTCTGTAGATAGATCAATTTTGCGAATCTTTGTGTACACTTTGCATAAAAAGATTAAGATAAACATTAATAAAAACGAAAAAATGACCATGTATGTATACTGGCTATTTAACTCTGTTTCGTAAAATGTTTTAAACACCAAACAAGGTGTCATTACATAAATCGCCATCGTTGAGATTGGGCGAATATCTATTTTCGCAATCTTTTGTAATAGAAAACCAACTACAAATATTAAGATAACAGGCAAAACAACTTGAATAAAAATAGCCAAAATAGTACTCCTCTTCTTTCCTTTTTCGTTAGCCAGTATATCATATTCTTTACTTCGTAATACGAAGAAATAGCAAATTAAAAGAGTCTGACCGGGGTCAAACTCTTTTTTGTATCTTAGTCTACTATTTTTTCTATGAATATTGTTGGGTGCTCTAATAAGTTTATATCTATTTTTTGAAATTCACCTTGCCCGTGACCTTCCATTTTAAAAATTCTTACATACGGCCGCTGCGGGATCCCGTCATTTTGGGCAGATACAATGCCATACTCCCCAGTTGATAACACCACTTGGATGCCCGTTGGGTAAAAGGCTATCGTTTTGAGAAAGTGAGCGATGATCTGGTGACCATACCGAACTCCTGTTAGCCCCATTAAGATTTCACACGCATCATGAGGCAACATCCTTCCACTCGGCCGAAGTGGGCTAATTAGATGATCAAATGCATTCGCCACAGACACAATTTTCGCAAACAAATGAATATCTTTTTCAGACAGCTTACGTGGCATTCCACTGCCATCTACATGTTCATGGTGAGAGAGGGCAATATGGGCAGATAACGAACTCATTTCAGAATTTTTACGAAGCACATTAAATCCTCGCCATGTGTGGTGATGTCCCAGTTCGACCTGTGGTTCGTTGTCTTTTTCAGTTGCCATTTTTCCAATGTCATGCATGAGAGCTCCTGTTGCCAGCTCATATAACTTGGATTTTGATAATCCAAGTTTCACACCAACAATGGTAGAGATCATACACACATTTAATGAATGAATAAAGAGTCCATTATCCTCTGTACGCATATCTGTTAAGCTCAACAAGGAATGGCTATGCGCCAAAATTTCTTCTACAATATTTTTGACAGACTGCTGAATGGATTTTAGTTCAAAACCTGCACCTTCTTGTACAAACTGAAAGGATCCTTTTAAAGTAGCAAGCGTCTCTCTTTTTACTTCATCCGACACCATATCTTCTTTTTTAATTTCTTTATCAAAAGGGTCCTGAAGGTACACAGCTTGGATTCCTAGCTTTTTTAGTCTTGTAATTAATGTAGGAGTGAGCGAAGCCCCTTCATTTAATAGGACCCTGCCATCACTTGTATAAATTTGTTTACCTAATTTCTCATTTGCTTGCGTGAGTTCAATGGTCGTATAGCGCATGGTGAAACCCCTTTAGTTAGAATACATCTATTATACTAGTCTTCCCTGTTTATATCGGCGCCTTCTTCCTTGAATCGTTGTCTTTTTTGATAAATAGTTCTAGAGTCACGGGAAATGGAGCAGTGTAATAGTAATGTTCTAAATCAAAAGGCAGAGAGAGAAAGTGGACTCTGCAGTCACAACGCTACCGGGATGTAGGAGCGCTAGATTCTAATGGATATAATACTCTGTTCAATCAATTGCATAACTCTGACAATTCTAAGGTTCAAACACTCGAAAAAGCAAAAGAAGAAATGAATCGTCTAATTTGCAAGAAGAAGATTATTACCCCGGTAAATATTCGGCATCGGCAATGGTGAAAGCCAAACCTCTCCAATTTCGTCAAGCTTGCATATAAGCAAAGCAGCTAAATTAGAGATAGATTGACTCAAGCATCAACCTCATCTTCTTATTTTTAATACACAAAAAACCGACCCGTTATGTTGTTCGACTAACATAACGGGTCGGTTTTTCGAGAGGTAAAACATTTCTGTTTTACTCTTTTTTATCTGCAGTGACAAATGGAACGGGTTGTTCTGTCATTACTAGGTTAGCTTGGTGCAGATACATGAACACCTTCTGTTTCTAGTATTTGCATGATACGAAAGTGTGCTTTTTCTCTAATTTCCATAAAGGGTGCCCACTGATTTGTATCCGTGAAATACGTAATCATTAGGTTATATCCTGATTCTGAAAACTCTTCAAACCTGACAATAACTGAACCCTCTACAATGTCATCAAAGGTCTGAAGCTCTTCATCAATTCGATTTCGTAGTTGCTGAAGCTTTGCACTAGACGTTGATTGTCTTAATCCAAGACTAAAATACACACGCCGTTTGTCCATTTCAGCCCAGTTTGTAATTGCCTCATTAGCCAACGTGGAGTTCGGAATAATGACCAGTGTATCTGAAAACGTTCGGATTTTGGTGCTTCTAAATGTAATGTCTTCAACTGCCCCTTCTACTGTTGGTGTCTCAATCCAGTCTCCTTTTCTAAAAGGACGTTCTGTAATAATGATGATCCCACCAAAAAAGTTTCCAATTGTATCTTGGGCAGCTAGTGCAAAAGCAAGACCACCTATACCAAGACCGGCAACAAATGTACTAATATTAAATCCCCAATTATCAACAATTATCGCGAGCGTGATGGCAATCACTAAAAAGCGCAAGATCTTTGATAAAAAAGGAATAAGCATGCTTTCTTTATCCAGTTCCGCCTTATTAGCAAAACTATAAATAACCGTTGAGTGGTTTGCTGTGTAATTATATAGTCCCCACCCTACAACAAAAATAATGCTTGACCGATATACGTTTTGTACAAAACCTTTATCCGTTAGATTCAAATAATCTAGATATTGAAAAGCTAAATACGTACCGATCACGGCCCATAGCAGCCGCAGTGGCCTTTCATATGATTTTAAAACATTGGTTACCACTTTTGTCGAACTACTTTTTGATAGTTTAATTATCAACTTATTAATATACTTTGTGAACACTTTCCTGAAAATTAGGAAGAGTAAAAAGATCCCGATGGATAGTGCAATATTGATCCAATCGAGATTTATTAGCTTTTCTACAAACTTATTCAAGCGATCCATACGTAGCTCCTCCCCGTTTCTCTGTCATCTTTTTCATACAGGATACCTTTTGAATGGAGCTTGTTTCAACTAAAAACAATTATAGATCGACAAGATCCACCTTTTTTCCTGCTACTACCGAGCGCAAAATAGCCCAAGCGACGGCTTGGGCTGAGAAAGATATCGAGCATCGGAACGATTTTAAAACGGATCATGATCAAGTGTTTTTTGAATAACTTTGGCTAGCTCTGGTTTCGATGACTCTTTGTTTGACGATTTGGACTGAGTAGCCTCTACGACATCTTTCATTCCAGCAAGAATGTCATCACCAGACTCCATCATGGCTTCGGTCAAATGATGGTCCTCTTTCTTGTGATTTGAACCTGTTCGTTTGATTGCTTTTGTATTTGTGAGAGCATACAAACCCGCCGCTGCTAGGAATCCACCTGCAGCCCCTCCGATCATATAACCAGTGTGATGCCGCTTCTTTCGTTTGAACATGTTTTTCACCTCTTTTTTTGTTATCGTGTGTAGTGGGAGAGATTTTATACATGGCTTATAAAAGGCTTTACTCTATGCTAAAATAAAAAGAACAGCTCTTTTACGATACTCGTTCTTGGTTCACAAGAATGTATTATATATTTTTAGGAAAGGTGTTTATCATGAAAAAAGGACTTCTAGCATTTTCTATTGTTGCCCTTTTCATGATTGCAAGCTGCGCGATTGGGCAGAATCAATCGATTCAGTACCAAGAGGATACGTTCGATACACTTGAAGCTGATCTAAGTGCACCAAGCGAAACAGCCTTGCATGAACCGGTCACGATCTCTGTCCGTGTAACCTTGGGAGAAGAACCCTTCACGGATGTAGAAAACGTTGATTTTGAAATATGGCGTAATGGTGAAAGAGATTCAGGAACAACTGTTGCCGCCCAAAAAGCTGATTCTGGTGTTTACACACTCGACACTTCTTTTGAAGAAGACGGCATTTATCACATACAAGCCTATGTAGAAGCTGACGAAGAGCATCTTACGTCTTCCAAACGAATTATTGCTGGAGATGTTTCTGAAACAGACTTAGAAGCGGCCGAGCAAGAATTTCAACAAGAACAAGATCAAGAAAAGGCTCAAGAATCAAATTCTAACTAATATTGTGTACAGCAGGGAAAACGTTACGAATGCTCGTGACGTTTTCCCTTTGTGCCTACTGGAGTTGCATCATGTATTCTGCTATATCTATTTCACAAAAAATTAAATTGTACACACTTATTCTTTGGCCGATCCTCATTACTCAGATTAGTTACCATGCCATGAATGTGATCGACACAATGATGTCTGGTCGAGCTGGAACCACTGACCTAGCTGGCGTTGCCGTTGGCTCAAGTCTTTGGGCACCTATTTTGACTGGATTTAATGGCATTCTGATGGCCGTTACCCCAATCATCGCTCAGCTTCTTGGAAAAGGAGAGAAACAAAGCATTTCTCGCTCTGTTCTCCAAGCATTGTATCTGTCTGTCATCTTAGCGCTACTTGTGTATCTCGCTGGCATTTTTTTCTTGCCTTCTATTCTTCAATTTATGGGTTTAGAGGCAGAGGTTTCACATATTGCAAAACATTATTTAATCGGACTATCTATTGGTCTTGTTCCACTTTTTGCATCAAATGTTCTGCGCTTTTTCTTTGATGCACAAGGCTTCACACGAATTACAATGGTTATCCTACTGATCGCCCTACCTATCAGTGCTTTTCTTAATTACATCTTGATTTTTGGAAAGTTTGGCTTTCCAGAACTCGGTGGGATCGGAGCTGGTTATGCCACTGGGATCACGTATTGGATCATTTTTGGCTTGAGTGTGTTTATGACTTTCAAAATCCCTTCTATTCGTTCGTATGCACTCTTTTCTACATGGTTCCGTCCGTCGCTTAAGGCCTGGAAGGGTCAACTTGCGTTAGGTTTACCCATGGGGCTATCTATTTTTTTTGAAGCAAGCATCTTTTCTTTTGTCACGTTGCTAGTTAGTCGCATGTTTACAACTGATGTTATTGCCGCTCATCAAGCAGCGTTAAATTTTGCATCCTTGTTATTTATGATCCCACTTAGTATGTCGATGGCACTAACCATTGTTGTAGCGTACGAAATCGGTGCTGGTCGTTTAAAAGACGCCAGACAGTATAGTAAGATTGGGATTACAGCCTCGATGCTCATCATTTCGGTTGCTTCTGTGTTACTTTACTTTTTTAGAGAATCCATTTCGTATCTGTACACAGATAATCAAGATGTTGTCCAACTTGCCATGAGTTTCTTTGTTTTTGCGATTTTTTATCAGCTGTCTGATGCAGCTCAAGCCACTTTACAAGGTGTACTTCGTGGCTACAAAGACGCTGCAATTCCTTTTATTATTGCGTTGATCTCCTATTGGGGAATCGGGATCCCTTCTGGTTATCTCCTTGCGACTTTAACTGATTTGGGACCGTTTGGTTTTTGGATAGGTATTATTATCGGACTTACTTGCGCAGCGATTGGTTTCTGGATTCGACTGGCTCTAATCAATCGTCGTTTCCGTCACTCACTTTAAAACGAATGAACCCCCTTTCTATTGGACATAGTTGTAGTAGATGCTTTCTACATGGAGGTGGGGTAGCTTTGATTGTATGGATTCAATCACTATTGCTTGCGGCAGGACGACCATCTAGCGTTGGAAATCTACCTATTATCCTTGTTGCTGTTTCGATTGGGATTATGGTCATCATTATGGGTGCGTTACTTATTTACCTTGCACGCAAGCGTCAAAAAAGCTGAATAAGATACAAGATCAAAAGAACCAAGCTATTGGTTCTTTTTTCTAGTTGTATAAGAACGTATATTCGCATATAATAAGAACATCCATTCGCCACGAGGTGAAAAAAATGAAGAGTGTTATTTTTTTAGTTGATATGGAAAGCTTTTACGCTTCTATTGAAGTGGCTAGAAGACCTGAGTACAAGGGTAAAGCCCTTGTCGTATCCGGTGATCCAAACCGGCGTAGTGGGGTTATTTTAGCCGCTTCTAAGGAAGCCAAGTATTACGGTGTCAAAAATGCAGAACGTCTTTGGGAAGCTAAACAAAAATGCAACCAATTAATTATTGTTCCTCCACACATGCAGGACTATATCGAAGTATCAATGGAGATTACATCTATTCTGAAGACCTATACAGACTTGGTTGAACCCTATTCCATTGATGAACAATTTATGGACGTAACCAATTCCCAACGGCTATTTGGTTCTCCTCTAGAGATTGCCAAAAGGGTTCAAACACAAATCTGGAATCAGTGCGGGGTAAGAGCTAGAGTTGGGATTGGCGAGAATAAGATTTTAGCTAAGCTAGCCTGTGATCATTTTGCTAAAAAAAATGCAGAAGGAATATACGAGCTAAAGGCAGACCAGCTTCAGGACACACTTTGGCCTCTACCTGTTGAAGACTTGTTTGGGGTTGGTAGTCAAATGAAACGTCATCTCTATGACCGAGGTATTCGTACAATTGGGCAACTAGCTGCGACAAAAGTTGAATTCTTCAAAAAGAGATGGGGAATACATGGTCAGGTGTTATGGATGAACGCTCATGGGGTTGATTATTCACCTGTGAAGATTTCCACTCACGATGGTCAAAAAGCAATTGGACATGGTATGACCCTGCCTTATGATTATGCAGAAAAAGCAGATATTCACATCGTTTTGCTTGAATTGTGTGAAGAAGTATGTCAGCGGGCTCGAAAAAATCACGTCCACGGTTCAACCGTCTCACTTAGTGTTTCGGGTGCAAGCTACGAGATCCGCACAGGTTTTCACCGCCAGTTTACTATGCCTTATGCGACAAATGCTGCATTAACCATATACAAGCATCTCTGTCAGCTACTTGATCAATTTTGGGATGGGAAACCTGTACGCCGCTTAGGCATCTCGCTTTCTAGTCTTTCTGACGGAGACTCTGTTCAGCTTGATTTATTTGAACACAAACAGCAGCAAGAGAACCGGGAGCTGGGAGAAGCAATGGACCTTATTAAAGCTCGCTTCGGTAAAACCGCTCTACTTCGAGCTTCCTCCCTACTACCGGCCGGCCAAGCCAGAGAGCGTGCCGCAAAAATTGGAGGGCATTATAAATGAGTGATTACTTAAAACGTGGAAACTTGTTATGGGAGGGGAGCCGTATGATGCTACCTGAACATAAACAAGCCATTCGTGCTCAAAACGAGCAAGAAAAACGCGTAGATCCTCCACTACTAGATCAACAGGAGTTAGAAGAGCTCGGTATCGTCGCAATGGAATCCCTCTCATATACCATTCCCGTTCATATCGTGTATTGGGAAGATGGATTTTACCGCAAAATAATCGCTGCCGTTGAAAGAGTGGACCAACAACAAAAACGAATCACCTGTAGAGAAAGCGCGGAAGTCAGTATAACCATAGAGATCAGTCAGTTAAAGAGTATTGAACGAATTTAAAGGAAAATCAAGTTGTGATCTCTCCCTATTCATATTGATGTAGGGAGAGGGTTTTTGACAACTTTATAGAACATATTTTTAATAGCAATACTTTAAGCTAATGAAATGGAGAGAAATCACATGAATATAAGGTTGGCTGAAATACAAGATATGAAGCAATTAATAAGAATGAGATGGGATTTTACAATTGAACACGATGATAGTAAAAAAAAACGAATCATTCGCTGAATTTGAAAAAGAATGCCAAACTTTTTTGGAGAACACTCTTAAAGGAGATCAATGGTTTATTTGGGTCGTGGAGGATAACGGAAAAATCATTTCACATATATACATAGAATTAATACAAAAGGTGCCACGCCCTGGGAGGATAACATATCCATTTGCATTTATGACCAATGTATACACGATTCCAGAGTATAGAAACAAGGGAATTGGAAGTAAATTACTACAGTCAATAAATAAGTGGATGAAAGAAAACAAGTATGAATTTGTTATTGTATGGCCGAGTGACGATTCAATTGACTATTATCATAAAAATGGTTACGTTCATTGCACGGAACCTTTGGAATATCACCCTTCATAAATACAAGGGAATATATGGATTAAAATAACAGAAAAGAAAATATTATTTAAATTAAAGTTTTCACTCTAACGTAGGCTATAGAGTGACATTTCTTTGTGTTGAAAACAATATCAAGACAAACCATTCGAATTAATATCACAACTATTTTAGAACTTCGCTTACCAGTAAGAGTAACCCAATCCTCTTACAAATGAGCAAAAACCAACGTAGGACATACACGGAGACTCCAATGGGAGTGAAGGTCAGGGTGAGACTTCGTAGTGCGGTAGCACAAGGAGGCTCACCGGCCGCCCATGGAAAGCGGAGTGTATGTCCGGAGCGGTAGTCTTACTCCATTATTTTTATGATAGCTAAAACACTTCTGTCCCAGCCTTAATCATTGAAGAGAAAATACTATCTCCCCCTCCCCATTTCATGACAAATGTAACTACACGTTCAACAATCCATACCTGATAATGAGTATAATAAATGTTAATCAGGAGGGTTTTTATATGTTAATTGTTGAATGCAGTGATCTCGTCAAACGATACGATAACGAGCGTGTTCTTGATCATGCCGAACTCCATATACAAGAAGGGGAAATTCTTGGGCTGCTTGGTCCAAACGGTGCTGAAAAACCACGCTTATTCACGCACTATGTGGATTAATTCCAATTGATACTGGAACTATTCATCTATTTGGTAAAGAACTGACTGGTAATATAGCAACCATTAAAGAACGTATTGGGCTTGTTACACAGGAACTAACCATCTTTGAGGAGTTAACTGCTAAAGAAAACCTGACTTTTTTTGGTGGACTATATGGTTTAAAAGCAGATCTGTTACAACAGAGAATACAAGAAGCATTAGAATTTGTTGGCTTAGAATCCAAAGCAAATAAACGAACCAAAACCTTTTCTGGTGGGATGAAACGGCGACTTAACATTGCCTGCTCACTCATCCATAAGCCAAAGCTGCTGATTATGGATGAACCAACTGTTGGAATTGACCCTCAATCTCGTACCCATATTCTAGATACAGTAAAAAAACTTCAGCAGCAAGGCATGACCATTTTATACACAACTCATTATATGGAAGAACTGCAGTCTATTGCATCACGGGTTGTCATTATGGATCAAGGTCATGTTGTCACTGAAGGTACGATAAAAGACTTAGTTGCTACCATTCAGCATGAGGAAAAAATCAATGTCGAAGTAGCTGCTGCCTCAGATGAACTAGTCACACAGCTTCAAAAACTAGAAGGAGTAAAACAGGTCAGTCGGGAGGGCAACAACCTTCAGATCATCTCAAGATTGGGCTCAGGGAACCTAGATCGAACTCTTTCTCTGGCAAAAGAAGCAGGAGGCGTACTCTCTGTTAGTGCTGAAAAACCAACACTTGAAGATGTATTTCTTACATTAACCGGAAAACAGCTTCGAGATGGAGACGATCGAGAATGATCCTACCTACCATAAAATATACCGGCGTCCGAATGATTCGAGAATATATCGGCATGCTTCTTTTATTTGTTTTACCTTTGGTGTTAATTTCTATCTTCCATCTCATCTTAGGTGACTTACAAAATGAAGGTCTTCGTGTATTTGATTCTGTTGCAATTAGTATGGTACTTGCTTTTCAGCTTTTTGGTGGAAGTTATCCAATGGGCTATATCCAAGAAGACTTATTCACACACCGAAAATGGCGCCTTAAATCCCTACCTATTAACCGTTCGTTGTATGCATTTTCTGTCATGTTCACTGGCGCTATTTTTTCCATATTACAAGGCTTTGCCATCGTACTCATCACTTATTTTGCTTTTGGTGTGGACTGGGGTCATTTTCTTTGGGCTTTATTTGTCATCAGTCTTTTATCAACCCTATCAAGCTTGGTTTGTACCTTATGTGCACTGGTCACAACAAATTTCAAAGTCGCTGAACGATTAAGTGAGGTATATGGAATTGGATCGATTGTTCTTGCTGGCATGTTTTTTTCTTTGCCAGACAATGCCTTCTTTCACTTCATGGGCACCTATGGAAATCCATTATCCCTTGCTCAAACGGCCTTATTTGAACAGATTAATAA
Source organism: Alkalicoccobacillus plakortidis (assembly GCF_023703085.1). Taxonomy (NCBI): domain Bacteria; kingdom Bacillati; phylum Bacillota; class Bacilli; order Caryophanales; family Bacillaceae; genus Shouchella; species Shouchella oshimensis. The sequence continues at coordinate 899,846 of NZ_JAMQJY010000001.1, forward strand.
CGGTGACTTCGCTGATATATGGGTTGCAATTCTTATTTTAGCAACTGCTATTGTCGTTTGCTTTGTCGTAGCGATTCTCATAGGAAGGAGGAAGATTCAATGAGCATTTTCAAATTTGCACTCAAACGTAGTTTTCAAAGCAAAACCAATCTTCTTTTTTTAATCGTTTTACCTGTTTTGCTCATATTTTTACCTTCTGAACCAGACTCGTGGATCTCTCTCCCTTATGGATTTCATTATTTTGGTGTCGTACTTTTGTTTGTATCTGTACGTCTTGCGGTCATTCTACTTGAGGATCGACAGCAAGGAATTATCAAACGAATTGCCATGGCACCTGTAAGTAATCTCTCCTACCTAACTCAAAATGTTCTTGCTTTTTCACTGATTCTCCTGTTGCCGATCCTACTATTAATTAGCGGTGGGATCTTTTATGGTCATGAACTCTATCATACAGGCCGACTATTTCTTTTATATGTATGTTTTGCATTTGCCGCATTATCGATGTCACTTGCATGGGTTTCTATTTATCGGAATAAAGAAACATCTTTTTTAGTGTTTATGGTCATCGTTGTTCTAATGACATTAGTAAGTGGCATTATGCTTCCCATCGAAATCATGCCAGACAACATTGAAAAAGTAGCCTATTCCCTGCCTACTTATTGGTATAATAAAGGCCTAACAGCGATTGTTTCACAGGCTTCTTTACCAGAATTTCTTCTACCACTTGTCATTCTCTTGGCATTCAGCCTATTGTTTTTGCTAATAGGTAGTAAACGGAAAATCGTGTAATCGTAAGCTGTGTTAAATAAGGAGGTGCAACTAGTGAACATACTCACATTTCAGAGAGCGGAATGGATTGCCCGAATAGGCTGTATGATGATTATGGCCAGTTTCTGGATACGTGTCAGTCCTGAATTAACAGGTTTTTTGTTTATTTTTGCTCTCTTGATGCTTCTTGTATTACGTTGGCGCTTTTCTTTACCTACATGGACTCTTACAATTGACTGCTTGATTTATTTACTATTTATCCCGTATTGGCAATGGACATCACTTGCCCTCATACTACTCGTCTATGAAATTGCCCTAAGGGGCAGACCAATTTATTTAGTGGCAATTGGCGCACTTATCTTCTATGATTCAATACAAACTGAGGTATTTATCCCTCTTTTATTTAGTGGATTTGTGGGTTGGTGTATCTACACGTGGAAAACTCAAGGAGGCAATCTTCAGAGAGAAATGGATGAGGAACGTCAAGAAAAGTATGAGTTAGAAGCATTAAACCAAGATCTTCTCGAATCCTCAAAGCGGTCTGCTCACTTTGCAGAATTAAAGGAACGAAATAGAATTGCAGCGGAGCTTCACGACCACGTTGGACATGAAGTGACGGGAGCTAGACTGGCTTTTCAAGCGTATGAGCATCTAAGCAAAGAAAATAGTCCAAATGCTAATCAAATGTTTAATAAGGCGCAGGAACGCTTATCAGAAGCTGCACGTCAGCTCCGAGATACCTCTCATAATTTAAAACCAATCATGTCAGATCATAAAGAGCGCTTAAGAAATATCTGTCATCAATTTGATGGAGCACCTGTGCAGCTTCACCTTTCTGGTCAAACCGAATCAGCGCCTCCCCACCATTGGGTTCTATTAGAATCTTGTTTAAAGGAAAGTCTAACAAATATCTCTAGGCACTGCTCTCACGTCTCATCTATTAAAGTTGACCTCGACATTACAGACCAGATCACCCGACTTCGTGTACATAATGATGGGATCATCCATTCTTCTCAAGTAAATGGCACAGGTATTCGCAATCTACGTCAACGAGCTCGTGCCCTTGGGGGGAGCGTCTCAATCGACAAACAATCTGGCTTTTCACTTGTCTGTGTATTACCTATTACTCAAAAGGAGCCGCTTTTATGAACCTTTTAATCGTTGATGATGACCCACTCGTATGTGAAAGTCTAGAGCTACTTCTTTCACGTGAGCAAGACCTACAAGTAGTTGGAACAGCTAGTAATGGTGCAGAGGCCATTACTTTTTGTCATCGAATAGATGTACAACTCATTTTAATGGATATACAAATGCCAACGATGAACGGAATTGAAGCCACAAAACAATTAATGCAATTGTATCCTAACCTGCTAATCATCATGTTGACTACGTTTCACGATGAGCAAAATATCAAACTAGCTCTAGCTGCTGGTGCCAAAGGCTATTTAATCAAGTCAACAGACGTTACAAAAATGGCTCACAGTATACGCAGTGTTGCTTCAGGAAGCTCTGTATTTGACCCTCGAGTCATAGAAACCTTACTCACACCTAAAGAAAACATACTGAGTGAATTAAGCAAACGGGAACAATCGATCTCGCAGCTTGTTGCTAAAGGACTTTCCAATAAGGAGATTGCAACACAACTGTTTTTAAGTGAGGGAACTGTGCGGAACAATCTGTCGACCATATTAGATAAGCTTGAATTAAGAGATCGTACCCAACTAGCTATTTACTACTTACAGAACAAAGAATCCGATTAACCTAAACAAAAAAACGCTCCTACCCGGAGCGTCTATTGATCGATTATGTTAATTTAAATTCAATCTTCTCCAGATAAAGACCACTAGCATCAGCAAAGCCGGCATGCTCACGTTCTTTAGATTCAATGATTCCAGGAATAGCTCCGGCTTTCATCTCACCTAATCCCACTTTTATTAGCGTACCAATAATCTTACGGACCATATTGTATAAAAAGCCATCGCCTTTAATACGGATTTCAAGAAAACCATCCTTCTCTGAAAAATCGATAGAACGGATTGTTCGAACATTCGACTTTTTCTTAGACTTTGCATTTGAAAAAGCCGTAAAATCATGTTCACCAACAAAATAAGCACTCGCTTTTTTCATTTGTTCACGATCAGCGGCTGATCCACATGCATACTGTGCTTACGTAGAAAAGGATGCGAATAGCCTTTATTCCAAATCTTATAGACATATGTCTTATCCGCTGAATTATAACGAGCATGAAAACGATCATGGACAGAATCAACCTTTACAACGCTGATGTCCTCAGGTAGATATCGATTCAAGTAACTCTGCACCTCATCTGCAGTCACTTTGCCATCAAGCTTCACATTTGCAATCTGAGCTAATGCATGAACCCCTGCATCCGTTCGACTACTACCCGTAATCTCAATTGATTTGCCCGCCATCTCAGTGAGTACATTCTCGATTTTACCTTGAATGGTGCTTTCGCCCTTACCAAGACGCTGCCAAGCCTTTATATCTGGTACCATCATATTGAATGGTTAGTTTAAAATTATTCATCAAAAATCTCCTTCAATCTGTGCATATGTTTGAATCAATCTTAATAGTACCATACATCACTCGTATTCGGTTAAAAGGTTGAGAGAGCCTATCAATTTATGAGACGATGAAGATGAATCTTAATAAGGAGCTAGACAGATGACACGTTTAAAATGGCTTATACTAATTATGATTGTCGTTGTAGCTTTTATGAGTTATACCCATTTCAATGGCAATCCATACAAACACTATCAATTAAAACAAGCAGTGACTGAGCATTTTAATAAGGATGGTGCCTCACGCATGTTAAACATACAAATGAAATCAAAATACAATCGACATGCAGAGAATCAACCTTACTTTTTAGAGGTTTATTTTGATTTAAATGGGATAAAAGGAGACTACCACTACTATATTTTTGAGGATGAGCAGGTAAAGGCAACAAAGGCTTTTTCAGATTCTCTAGAAACCGTAGAAGATGTAGAATTTTTTTCAGATTGATCCATTAAAATACTATGTAAACCAGAACAAAACCTTATGTTCTGGTTAATACCTTATCGCAATAGTCTCTCCCACGTATTTGCACCGGCTATTCCATCAACTGTGATGCCTGAACTGCGCTGAAAGTACGTACGGCCGTTTCTGTAGCTGGCCCAAAACTTCCGTCAATGGCTAAGCTTGCTCCTTTTGTGTTAAGTGCCGATTGTAATAAGCGAACCCACCATTGGTGAGTAGAACCTTTTCTAAGTGTATTCGCAGCACGTTTACTCACTGGTCCAAATACCCCATCAATTCGGACACTTGCAAAATACTGATATATGCGTACTAATGCCGAACGAGTGCGTGCACCGACAATCCCATCAACGACTAATGGTGTGAAGGAAGCCTTTGTTGGGTAGTTACGGCTGTTTAAAAAGGTTTGTGCGTTACCAATGAACTGATTTACAATCGGTCTAGTTGGCTGTGGTGTTGGAGTTGGTGTCGGAGTTGGCGCAGGTACGATCACTCCACCCGTTTGCGGACCAGATTGAACCGTTTCAATCAGTCTTTTAAAATCATCCCATTCATTTAACAAACGAGCAGGACAATTTTTTCCTGTCCAATGTTTATGCGTCACGACTCGTGATAGTGGGATGTTCAGATTGTTCATCAGACGTTTAACCAACCAAGCAGCATTCGCTTTGGCTTTTTGAAAATCACCATCTGAATTGACACATAACTCAATACCAATGGATTGACTATTGCCATTTGGCCCAACATGCCATGCCACCTCATTAGTAGGTAGGTGTTGAATAATTTGTGTGTCATCCACTGTAAAATGCCACGAAACCGATCGGGATCTAGCGTCTGCTCCTTTTATATATCTTGAATGCACCTCGGCGTTTGCCCCTACATTTGAATTACCCGTTTCATGTTGAGTGATATAGGTGGCATTTAATTGGCGCCCAGGACGATTACTAGCTGTTACAGGTAAAAAATCCATCTTGATGTTCATGAATCTCATCCCTTTCCGTTTCTTTCACAATGTCTATCATATTCAGGCATATCGCCTACTAGTCACTGTGAAAAATTAAAATCTAACTCATTAATAGATTATGCTTGGCCTATTAAGAGAGTTCCGGATAAGAACGAATAATCTACCTATTTGTAAGATAACATGCAAATGCCCCACACTCAGTGCAGGGCATTTATCATTACAGGATTTCTTTTGAATCGACGGGTAATACTTGGACATGCTTTAAATATTCTCTGACTTTTTTACGATCAATGATCTCTTGTTTAAAGTCGAGCGATTCAGCTACCTCATCCGAAACGTTTGAGAACTGATCCAAAAGAACAAATAGCGCCTTCCACATTTGTCCCACCTCTAATCTAGGGTATGTGGAATTAAACATGTCCCATTCATCCTTAGTTAAATACGCCTCAAGATATTTCCCATTTTTACCTACACTTAAGCTGAAATCTGTTTGTACACCTATTTTCCACTTAAGCATCTGGATCAACATCTCCCGAACAATGGATAGATGATCATATGCATAGGTTAACTCATTTCTCCAAAGCCCCTTAGCTACATAAGTTGATACCCACCAACATTCATTGCAGCAGTCATCAAAGAACTTTTGTGTGGGCTTCTGGATCCAATAATCAATATCAGTTGGCGCGGGTAAGCCAGGCAAATGCTGATCCTTATCGAGCAAAATTTGTGCTAACGTATCTCCACGATTCCACGTCTTGCTCTGTTCGAATGGAACAAGTGTCAAATCAATACGATTGCCATCCGTAAATAGCATTAAATACGCAAACGTTCCATCGTTTAATGGAGGAATAAGCTCAATTGCCTCAGGCGTTTGCATCACAATTCTCTCACCAAACACCTCTATCCAAGCTCGGATCATCAAGAAATGTTTGCATATCCTTTACAACATAAACGATATCATAGTCTTGAAAAACATCCTTTGGTACCATCGGATTTGTTCTCGAACCATTCATACCAACAGCACGTACTCGATCGTCCTCTCTTGCCACAGTTAATAGTAACTCCATCATTTCATTAGTAGACCTCATTGTATTACCTCCGTTTGGATTGTGATTTTAAAGCAACTAGATTTGGGAGGGCTGGAGGTCCACGAATTGGCTGAAGGTAAGGTTATATAAAATGTTCGGTATTCAAGAAGTAGGACCTCCTTTTTAGAATATTTTCGATTCTTTTTCATATTGTTTTTTTGCTTTCCAATAGTAATAGCCATAAAAGAGAAAGCAAAATAATACAAGATAAAACGTTAAGCCTCTCAATAAAGCAAACGGAGTCTCAAATAAAAATGCTCGCCAAAACGCTGATCCTGTCCGTTCCCATAGTTCCGGTGTTAAATACCAATCTATTGGATTCATTAAGTTTAAAGCATTTAAATTATTATTCGTAAAAATGAATACAACTAGGATTGGCAAAAACATAATGAACTGATTATAAAACAGTTCAGAAAGCCGTTTATATCTAGCTGCCTTTGACGTTTGATCAGAAAAAATATCATCAGAAGCATCATCACGTACCCTTTTAAAATATTGGTGACCATTTCTTCTTGGACAAGGGAGTCTCTGCCATCCACTGTCTTCGAATAACATTTCGTAATCATCAAAATCTGCTTTTTTCTTAAACATTCGATAATCGGTTTTATACGTTGTATCCTTAGGCTCTCCTTTTTCAAAACGATACCCAAATGAACGGTACATAAAATGCTTACCATCACGTGCCATTTCATTTAACCATTGTTCTTCATCTGTAAAGTTCCAAAAATATTTAAACCTCCTCATGCTTCTCCTCCCTTAACAGCTGATCTGTCACACTGAGCAATGCTCTCATGCGCTCCTGCTCAAGTCTTAGGATCTCTTTTCCTTCTTCTGTAATTACATATACTTTTCTGCGGCTTTCTTGTTCGGGAACCGGTTCAATAAAATGAAGCTTCACCAAGTTTTCGAAAGCCCCATACAAAGTACCCGCTGCCATTTTTACTTGCCCCTCACTTAACTCATCCACACGTTGCATAACTAGGTACCCATGGCGAGGTTCCAAGAGAGAGAGTAAAATATAATAAACCGTTTCTGTTAACGGCAAATGTTTATTTCGTTTCATACATCCTCCTATACAGTCAAACTGAATAGTTTAAGTATACACAGTTGAACTATACAATTCAACTGTATAGTTGCTGGTGTGCTGATGACGTGTTTTATGACTTTGTTTATGTATCTGTCCTCTTTCTGATGTATTTGCTCTTCTTCCAATACTTTTAGTTTACGTACCTTACCTCACCAACCAAAAAAAGCACACCGCTCAAGCTGCGTGCCTTTTCTTATATCAAAATTTACTCCATTCTTCCTCAAGCAACCCATACACCACTCGATCGTGGTACACGCCATTTATGTATTCATAGTTACGGATTACTCCTTCTTGTTTGAAGCCTAACCGCTCGGGGATCGCTCGGCTTTTTGTATTTCTAACTGCTGCATTTATCTCAACTTTTCTTAGGCCAAGTTCAGTAAAAGCATGTCTAATGAATTCGGTACAAGCTAGCGTGACTAAGCCTTCGCCCACATAGTTTTCACCCAGCCAATAGCCGATTTCCGTTTTTTTTGCTTTCAAGTCTACGTACAAATAGCCAATTGATCCTGCAAGATTTCCTTTATACCATATACAAGCCCAGTACCCGTTGTTTTCAGAGAAGCGCTTTAATGATTTCTCGATAAACATTCTTGAGTCTTCCACACTGTTAGTTTTTGTAGGAAAGGAAAGCCATTCTCCAAGGTTCATTCGACTATGATCAATTAATTGAAATAACTCTTGAGCATGTCTAGACTCTAAAATCACTACTTCACAATCTGCATTGATCGTTATTTTTTTCATAAACAAGTTCTCCTCTGTACACTTCTAAAATAATCATTGTATAAATTCAATATTCCATCTATACTACCACTAACAATATATGGGATGTGTTCAAATGAAAGCAAATCGAATCTTATTTTATATCATTGTCCTGATGTATCTCTGCGTGTTTGCTAATGTCACTACGTCTTTTGAGCCACTTTCAAATGATCTTACTTTTAACATCATAAGTGGGCTCTTTCTACTCGCACTCGCCGTCCAAGCCATGACTTTTTCTAAATCAAGAAAAAAACAAACAAACTAAGTAAGCCACGCAAGATGCGCGCGGCTTACTTTTTTTATACGATGGTTAGGAGTGACCACATTCAATCGCTAATTCAGCGCATATTTATTGATTTCTGTTTGCCAGGTTTTAAAAGCAGCAGGCTGCTGCTCTGTTAAACTCTGTCCCAATGCGACGGTTTGAGTCACCACATTTTGACGATCATTTCGTAACCGGATACTTGCCGTTGTTGCAGCAATGCTTGGGTTTAACCTAAGTGTCACAACTTTCTCAGCTGTACCCTGATCATCGGCTGTTAAAGATCCAATGCTTTGATAGCCATAACCGTTTGGCAAGCTTCCGTTCTCCGCTTGCACTTGGGAAATAGCTTGTCCACCAGATAGATATACTTGCATATCCAAGTCACTTATACTCTGACCTGGTTCTAGGTGATCTACTTTAACTGTCACTTCAAACGATTCACCACCAAGCGGCAGGATATCAGGAGTACTGACTTCATATACTACCTCTGCGGGTGCCTCTTCTCCTGAACCAAATGATCCACTAGCAAATGTTGACCGGTCGTACCAGCGATAATTTCCTTGCGGCTGTCTCCAAGGCTCTTGCTCTGGCTCGGTTGTTTGCTCCGGGATTTCCATATCAAGCAAGGGAGAAGGCTCGTCCAATGTAATTGAAGTGCTTGTGAAATCTGTGTAGTCTTCAGGCTCAGCTAGCCAATCAATCACTTGGACAGCAACTGTCCATTATCTTTATCAATAAACCCATCATAGGTTCTTTTTTGTCCGCCATGCTCCTCATTCCGGTATTTAGGCGTGGCATCTTCTACAGGGGAGGAATCTCCAATAAAGGCTGACTTTCCAAGCTCTTTTTTTCCGATTGCTACATACGGTCCTTCGTCTATTCCTCCACCATGATAAACACCTTGATCCACTGCATTACCCCATTTATTCTCTTCTGGAGTTAATCCCTCCGGCAAAAAAGCAATGCCCTTCGCTCGATCTGGATCCATAATAGCAAGTGTGGATCCTGCATGTAAGGATAAAGAATCAACAGACTCTGTAATACCAAATGACTCCTCAGGATCCACAATGACATTTGCTTCTGTGTTATCGATCGAGTTATAGCGGAAACGTACCCCAAATTCCTCCGCTAGCCAATCTGAGCTCTTCACTCCTTCAAGTGCCTCTTTCTCTGCATCACTCATCCCTTTAGTTAGATCCTCGTAGGCACCACGGCGCCAAGCCATTCATAATTTCGTTGGAGTCAAAGCGATTAAAGTTACGATCGGCATTATAATGATCGGCAATGAAAAAGACTCCGCCGCCTTCCTCTGCAAATGAAGCGATGGTATCCTGCTCCGTTGTCTGAAATGGAATTTGAGCCTCTGGAATAACAAACACATCATAGTCTTCTAGATCTTCTTCAGTTAACGGATCTGCACCGCGGTGTTCATGAACAAGATAGCCAACATCGGCTAAAGCATCGGCAAAATCAGAAAAAGCACCATCAATTACCCAATCCGATTGTCCAAGCCGTCTGTCCATGACTGTTATCAAACAGAACTATTTTTCCATTTGGTTGATCCGGCTCGATGACAGGAGGCGGATCATCCACACTTTCTGCAAGAGCTGGAATACTGATTAGCACCCCGGCAAACAAAATAACAGACTGAACTCCACTTTTTTGGTTCCTCAGCTTTTTCATAAAGCCCTCCTATTGTGTTGGTCTGTATAAAAGCTTTCGCCTTGAGTATAGCAAACAGCTGTTGAGGGTCTATTGGGAAACATCGTTTTTACAGAATTGATAAATAATTTAAATGAAAATGTAATATACTTTACTCTTGAACTTGGTATGCACCTATTCACTTCAAATTTATACGCTCAAATTCTTTCGATAAACAAGCTCGTTTCAGTTTTTTAGTTCTTAGCAGCCATAATAGATCTGATTTATTATCATATGAGAGCTGAACATGGAAGTAGTTTATGTATTCTAATACAGCGAATAGATAAACAAATATGGAAATCAACAAACCTATCAATGAGACATCTAAAGACCTGACTTGATAATCAATAACAAACAACACAGGGATGAACATTAGAATAAAAAGGTTCACTTTCTTCGTGATCTTAAGGTACAGAAGGAGCTTATTTGGTATGTCAGCTGTTCCCATTTGTTTTAACCGTCTCCATTTAATAAACCAATACACACTTCCCTGTCCTAATATAAATAGTAGGAGAAAAAAAGAAACGATAAAAGAAGATAATATGCTTAATTGAAATTGCGGGTAAGTGAGATTAAAAAAGTAAAAAACGATCAAAAAACAAATAATGGATGCAGTCTCTCCAGAATATAAGTAGCAAAGTCTCTTTTCTATCTTCTTTTTCATAGAACCCCTTCTCTCATCCCTTCAAAATATATGCTATTGAATGTTCAGATCATTAGTCATATACTTACATTAACAAAATATAGGATGTGGATAAATGAAAGCTAATCGGCTTCTATTTCTTATTATTGTCATGATGTTTTTTATTACACTCAACAACGTAAGCACGAGTTCTTTTTCATTTTTTTCAGACGATCTAACTTTCTTAATGATTAGTCTATTGTTCGTGATAGCTCTTGTCATTCAAGCCATGACTCTTCCTAAAATGAAACCTAAAAAGAAATAAGCCAAGCAAAGCAGTTGCGGGGCTTATTTCTTTTTGGGCCTAGCTCTTTCTTCCATCCATATAAATCGGTTTAATTTGGTCCATTTTCACACTACTATCTTTGTATCTAAGAATATAAAAAGCCGGTAGTAATAGCATCAACCCACCAAAGATTAAGGCTACATAAGAATTCCATTCAGTAAATACTCCTGCTAACAATGTTGCACATATGGAAGCAATACCGGCGATGACGTACATGGCACTTCTTACTCTTGCAAGCAATGAATCAGGCGTAATTCCCTGCTGAACAGAAAGTTGAACAACAAAACCCATTGAAAGCGCGCCATCAAAAATCATCATTCCAATGCACATCACGATAAAGTGGCTAGACAGAAAACACAAAACACCAACTGAAGATAAAATGAGTAAGGTACTTAAGAAAAATAGCCAATTAACCTTCTTAAATCGATTCATAATAAGTACACCAATCACATTACCTAGTCCCGCAAATGATAGTAAAATGCCAATATATTGTTCTGATAGGTCTAAAGTTGTTCTAGAGTGAAAAATGATACTTAAGATCATAAATACAGTGGCGAAACTCAAACATACAGCAGCAATCGTTGAACCTTTTTGGGAAGAGTTTGCAAAAAGATATTGAACGCCCTCTTTTGCTCGCTCTTTAAACTCAAACACTTTTTCTTTTATATGCTTCGTTTCACTAGTAGCTGTTGATTTCGAATGCTTATACCTAACAACTGAAATGAACATTGTGGAAATCGCCATTAAACACCCGCATACAACAAGAGTAAAACTGGCCCCATAATAGGCGAGTAAGAAACCACCAATACTTGGGCCAATAAGTGTGACAAAAGCGTCAGCACCTTCAGCAGATTATGCGCACTTAATAGGTTGTTCCGACCAACTACCCTAGGAATCATCACTTGAAATGCTGTCTGTTGAATTAAACCGACCAATCCAATTAAGAATAATATACATGCAATCAATACAGGGCTTACGCTATCTACACTCACAATATATGCTAGGCTAAATATGAGCACAGCATATAGCATACTGCAGCTTGAAGAAACGAAGATTGGATTCTTTTTCTCAATCCACGTACCTATCGGAATAGCAAATAAGACGGTACCTAATTGCTGTGACAAGAGAACTAATGCAGTGACAATCGGTGAACCACTTAATCCTAGAACAATTAAAGGCACAACAAGTTCACGAAACCTCTCATTAAGTATCTTCAATAGATTATGAGCCCATAACTTCAAGAAATTTTCATTTATATGCCATTTCTCTACCATTTCATGTACATTCCCTCTATATCTGATCAGCCCCCTTGGCAGGGGCGTAATCTCTAGATTAGGTATCATTACTATACTTATTAAATTTAAATAAATCCTATCCATAGTCAGAATCTGATAGATAAAAATAAGCCACGCTAGACATGCGGATTATTTTTTATCTAATGTCTAACTCTCCGTGGAAGGTATAGGGTACAGCATCTTTAAGAAAACGTTCCATTCCGTTATAAAGAGGAATTTTTTCATTTGCTGTTTGTAAATCAACCCACTCTGCCTCTTCAATGGTCTCAATATCTTGAATGAGCAGTTCACCTGATTTGATGGCGGCTTGGAAGGTAGTAAGAATGGCGTGATGACCATCTACAAATAGCTCATCTAAACTGAGCACCTGAGTGATTTCAACGGATAATCCGGTTTCCTCCCTCACCTCTCTGATCGCAGCCTCGCTAAGAGTTTCGACATTTTCCACACGGCCACCAGGCAGAGACCATGTATTGTGATTTTTGTTTTTTACAAGTAAGACCTTGCCAGATTGATCATCAAAAATAAAAGAATACACCACTTGTAATCGTTTCATCCTTCTCACCCTCCTGCTTGCTTCCATTCTTCATAAAACTTTTCGACAGTGGCAAATCTCATGTCTCGCTCTTGCTCCACTGCCTTCAACGCTACTTCATAAAGAGCAGGATTTGCTTGCCATTTTTCAAATGAACGATCAAGTTCTCCTCCCAATAGACTAAAGGCCATCGCACCCAGATTAAACACATTGGTTTTAGAATCAATACTAGCCCCTAGCTCAAATTCTTCTGGTGACATAAACCGCTTCGATCCCCACATTCGTCCCATGTGATTAGTGAATGGTTTCTTCTGATAATAATCAATATCACAGATTATCGTTTTGTATTCAGCAAAATTGAATAAAATACTTCCATCATAAAAATCAATCGCTACATAATTCTGCTTCTCCACAAATTCGTGAAAGGAAAAGACCGCTTTTAATGATTCTAGCTGCTTTTCTACCGGGAGTTGTTTAAATTGATAATAGGGTGAGTTTGGATTCGTGTACTTTTCTGGGGGTGGAAAGGACCAATGTGGGTGCAAACACTCGCCTTCAACCCACTCAAAAACTAGCGCATATCCTTCCCCTACCTGAAATTGATCAAGTAACGTAATAAGAGATTTGTGCTTTAGATCTCGATAAATGGGTGCCGCTTGTTTTAATCGAGCGACCGCGTAACTCGGTTCCCCTTCATAATGAATTGGTTTAGCCCAGCATATTTTACAAACAGCTTTTTATCACCTTGCTTCACACCAAAGCTTAAATTTCCAGAATCCTGTTGATCAAATACTTTAAACACTGATCCGTACTCTGTTAACCATTTAAAGTTATGGATCTCTTTTAAAGCAAATGTCACTTCATTAATCTTTATATTTACATGGTAAGTATCAGATGGATTCATAGGACCTCCTTAAATAAACGCTATGTGGTTAATACTACCAAAAAACCAACACAAAATGTGTTGGTTTTATTGATTATGATTCGTTTAGGCGTTTGGAATTTTTCCTACTGATTTAAGCAATGACATACTCTTTTGATTTAGTCCTATAAATTGAACCTCTATCCCATTTGTTGTGAATAGCGATTCTAATCGATCAAGGGCTCCAACAGCTGAATCATCCCAAATTTGTGAGTGGGTAAAATCAATGTCAACTGTGTTTAACTTTTCAGTGGTATCAAATTGTGACAAAAACCTTGTTACTGAAGCAAAAAACAAAGGGCC